>CAMCUA010000071.1 GCA_945878455.1 Asaia bogorensis
AAGGGCGGCAAGCGCGATTCCCGCACGCCGCGCTTGCTCTCGTCCCCGTTGGGTGAGCGGCGAATCGACGTGCCCCTGGTGGCGGCGCTCTAGATTGAAAGCAGTCTGGCCGTGGCGCACCAGGTAGATCATCGTGCCTCCGACCAGGAGAAGTTGAGCACGCCTACCGCAGGTGAGGCAGCCTAGCCTTCGTAACGACCGTGCTCACGCCGCCGGGTTGGGGCCGCTTGCGTTCTCGCCTCCCCCAAATCAAGAAAGCCCGTCCGAGTCTGCTGAACCGCGGCCGCGCCAGGACCAATCGATGGAAAGGCGCCCTTACGCTGCCTTCGCCCGGTTCTTCTTCAGCCACGCCTCGACGCGGGCCACCGTCTGGTCGATGGCGTCCAGGCGCATGCCCTTCTGTGCCGCGATGGTTTTCACCAGGCAATCGACCCGTTCGATGTTGGGCACCCCGGCGGCGAGCGCGCGCGCTGCCGATGAGGGCTTCAGCAGGCTGCTCGCGGCATGGGCGTATTTCTCGAACGGCACCTGGTCTTCGGCCTTGGCACCCATGCTGCGACAAAGCGCCGCCACCCAGTCATAGACGGCCTTCGATGCCGCCAGGTCCGTATGCACCGCGTCCTTGATCGATTGCACGTCGTCGTCGCGCACGCAGCGATAATTGCCGGTCAGCAGCATGCACCACTTGGCCAGCGGCACGAACACCGAGTCGTGGACCTTGAGCTTGACCGGCAGTTCCAGCTTCTTGCCGTCGCCGGCGTCGTAGCGGACCGCCTCGATGTCGGCCTGCATCTTTTTGAGGATGGCGGTATGCGCGTCGGAATCGAAACGCGCCACCTTGAAGTTGGTCGGCAGGCTGACCTGCAGCACGTTGACCGGCTCCTCCGGCGGGCGGAAGGCCTGCGGGTCGGGGCTGCAGAGCGTGATCAGCGCCGGATCGAAGCTGTTCCACACCGTGTGATCGGTATAGCAGCCGTGCAGGGTCTTGACGTCGAGCCCCGGGATGCGCGCCAGATAGGGCAACGGCGGCATGTTCATGATCGACATGCACGGCACCTTCGACTTGGCCACCGCATCGAGCAGCTCGCGAACGCCGGGCGAACGGTACTGCGGCTCCTGCATGGCCAGCGCGATCAGGTCGAAGTCCTTGGGGTCGACGTCCTTCGGTCCGGCCGCCGAGATCTTGCCCGGCAGCTTGCGCGAATCGATCTCGATCAATCCCTCGCGGCCGCGCACCGGCATGCGCACCCGCGCGCCGTCCTTGTTGATCAGGTCGGCTTCGGCCGGCAGGCAGACCAGCTTGACGTTGTGTCCCGCCATCGCCAGCTTGGTCGCCAGCAGCGAGCCGTAGGATGCGCCCAGGATGAGGGTGTTGTAGACGGACTTCATGAAACGCCTCCCTTGATGTCGGGCCTGCCGCGCTGGTGGCGGTGCGGCTGTTCTTGGATGTTCCGGGCGATGAACTTCGCCCCGGCCGTTGCCGGGCAGATTGCCCTTATCCCCCGTAGCGGGTCAACTGCTGCGGTGGTCGCGCCATAACCCGCGTGTGTCGATCACCGTCCGCCCGGCCAGCAGCTTGCGGTCGATAGCGGCGAAGTCCCGATGGTCGACCAGCAGGGCGACGACCTCGGCCTGGCCGAGCGCCTCGCTCAAGTCGCACTGGCGTACCCCCGGGAGTCCGGCCAGCTCCGCCGGTAAGACCGCGACATGCGGCTCGACCACCATGATGTCGCCGCGCCCGGCCAGCCGTTCGGCCAGGCGCGCTACGATGTGCACCGCCGGGCTTTCGCGCAGGTCGTCGATATTGGCTTTGTAGCTGAGGCCGAGGCAGGCGATGCGCGGCCGCTTATGGCCTTCGACCGCCGCCACGATGCGGCTCACCACATGCTCCGGCTTGCCGTCGTTGACGTGGCGGGCGGCCTGGATCAGCGGCGTCAGCTCGGGCGCTGAATCGACGATGAACCACGGGTCGACCGCGATGCAATGGCCGCCGACGCCGGGACCCGGTTTGAGGATGTCGACCCGCGGATGGCGGTTGGCCATGGCGATGGTGTCCCAGACATCGACCCCGATGGCGTCGCAGACCAGCGACAGCTCGTTGGCAAAGGCGATGTTGACGTCGCGATAGGCATTCTCGGCCAGCTTCACCAGTTCCGCCGTGCGCGCCGTCGTCTCGATGCAGGCGCCGTTGACGAAGCGGCGATACAGCGCGGCGGCGCGCGCCGCGCAACGCGGCGTGATGCCGCCGACCACCCGGTCGTTGCGCACCATCTCGACCAGCACCTGGCCGGGCAGCACCCGTTCCGGGCAATGGGCGACGTAGATGTCCGCCTCGTCGGCCGCGCCCGGGCGGGGCAGGCGCAGGTCCGGCCTTGCGGCGGCCAGCCAGGCGGCGACCCGTTCGGTGGTGCCGACCGGCAGCGTCGATTCGACGACCACCAGGTCGCCCTTCTTCAGTACCGGGGCGATGCTGCGCGTCGCTGCTTCCAAGAACGACAGGTCCGGCTTGTGGCCGTCGGTGAACGGCGTCGGCACGGCGACGATGAAGGCGTCCGCCGGCTGGGGCCGGGTGGTCGCCCGCAGCCGCCCGGTCTGCACCGTCGCCTGCACCATGATGTCCAGATCGGGCTCGACGATATGGATGCGGCCCTGGTTGATCAGCGCCACCGTTTCGGCGTTGACGTCGGCGCCCGTCACACGGATGCCGCGGCTGGCCAGGATGGCGGCGGTCGGCAGGCCGACGTAGCCAAGGCCGACGACGCAGACGGTGTCAAAGTCCATGTTCACGCACCAGTTCCTCGACGATGCGCCGGCTCGCCTGGCCGTCGCCATAGGGATTGTGGGCGCGGCTCATCTCCTTATAAGCCTCGGCGTCGTCCAACAAGCGTTCCGTCTCGCCGACGATGCGCGTCGCGTCGGTGCCGACCAGCCGCACGGTGCCCGCCGTCACCGCTTCCGGCCGTTCGGTGACGTCGCGCATGACCAGCACCGGCTTGCCCAATGACGGCGCTTCCTCCTGGATGCCGCCGGAATCGGTCAGCACGATGTCGGCCCGCTGCATCAGGAAGACGAAGGCGACATAGTCCACGGGGTCGATCAGATGGACCCGGGGTAGGGTGCCCAACAGCCGACGCATCGGCCCGGCGACATTGGGGTTGGGATGCAGCGGATAGACGATGGCCACATCCGGCCGCTGGGCCAGGCGGGCCAGCGCCTCGGCGATGCGCTCGAAGCCGCCGCCGAAGCTTTCGCGCCGGTGCCCGGTGACCAGGATCAACCGCTTTGCCCCCGTCTCGGCGGCGAAGCGTTGTTCCAGCGCGGCCCTGAGTTGGCCGTCGCTGGCCAGCCGGTCGCGGACATGGAACAGCGCGTCGATCACCGTATTGCCGGTAACCCGGATGTTCTTATTCTTCACGCCTTCGTCGCGCAGGTGCGCCGCCGCCGATTCGGTCGGCGCGAACAGCAGGTCCGACAGCCCGTCGGCCAGCCGCCGGTTCATCTCTTCCGGCCACGGGGCCAGGATGTTGCCGCTGCGCAGGCCGGCTTCGACATGGCCGACCGGGATGCGTGCGTAAAACGCCGCCAGCGCCGCGGCGAAGGTGGTCGTCGTGTCGCCATGCACCAGCACCCGGTCGGGTTGGATCTCGGCCAGCACCCGGCGCAGCCCCAGCAGCACCGCCCCGGTGACGTCGGTCAGGTCCTGGTCCGCCTTCATCACGGCCAGGTCGGCATCGGGCTCGATGGCGAAAAAATCGAGCACCGGGTCTACCATGTCGCGGTGCTGCCCGGTGACGCAGACACGGCAATCGACGCCGGCCTTGGCGCGCAAGGCAAGCACGACGGGCGCCATCTTGATGGCTTCCGGTCGGGTTCCGAAGACGCTGAGGATGCGCATCGGTGCGCTGTGGCCTTTCTGCTGCCGCCCGGCTGTCCCCGGCGGGTGGCCATGCGGGCGGGAGGCCCTGGATATCCGTCTTGGCGGGAGGAGGCAAGAACCGCTTTGCCAGACGGCGGGCGGCTCACTACCTTGGGCGCCGGGATTTGTGCCACCGCCAACGGGAAAGGAAGCCTGCCCGTGCCTGCGCTCCAGCTCAAAGCCAGCCTGCGACGGTCGATCGGCCTCGCCGGGCTGGCCGGATTTCTCCTCTTTGCCGGCGATGCCTGGGCGGCGGATGGCGCGCCGCTATTCCCGCATCGCGCCCTCTATGTCGTCCAGTTGAAGGGCGCCGCCGCCGGCATCGTGCAGGCCAACGGTGTCGCCTCGACGACGCTCGAGCGCACCTGCGACGGTTGGATCGTCGAATCGCGCATGGCCACCGAATTGACCTCCGACGAAGGCAAGATCGTGCGTCTGGAGGCTCGCCTTTCCGGCTGGGAGTCGACCGACGGCACGGCTTATCGCTTCGCCGCCAGCAGCGACTTCGCCGATACCAAGGAAAGCTTCAAGGGCAATGCCGCCGCGGCCGGGCCTTCCGCGCCGGCCAAGGTCGATTACTCGGTGCCGGCCCCGGCCAGCCTGCCGCTGCCCCCCGGCACGCTGTTTCCAGTCGCCCATCTCCGCTTCCTGATCGACAAGGCCCGTACCGGCGAACGCATGGCCACCGCCATCGTCTTCGACGGCACCGAGGCGGTCGGCGCCCGCCTGGCCACCGCCTTTGTCCGCCCGGCAGCGCCCTTGGATGCCGAGACGGTTGCCAAGCTGGGCGGCCATGCCACTGAAGCGGCCTGGAACATGCGTGTCGCCTATTTTCCCGCCGACGGATCGGCGTTGACCCCCGACTTCGAAGTCGAAACCGTGCAATTGCAAAGCGGCATCGTCGCCAGCATCGTCGCCGACTACCCAGACTTCGCCATGCTGCTGCGCCTGCAAAGCCTCGAACCCCTCGCAGCACCGCGTTGCTGATGGCGTCAGGCCGGTGCCGCAAGGCCGGCGGTGGCGATTGTGCGGGTCGTTGGATTTCGCCTATTCTGGGATTCGGCGCGTTTACGGTGGCGCGTGTCTACAGTGACGAAGGTGCGATGACATGAATAGGCGGATTCGAACGGCGGGCCTTGCCGTCGGGTTGGTGGCGCTCCTGCTGGGTACGCCTGCATCGGCGGCGGAACCGGCTTTCATCGGCTTGCAGGTGCAGGGTATGAGCGCGCCCATCGCCGAAGCCCTCGGCATGGGTAAGGTCCGCGGCGTCATCGTCCGCGACGCGGCCTTGGGTAGTGCTGCCAGCAATGCCGGCGTGCGTCGCGGTGACGTCATCCTGCGTTTTGCTGGCACCGACATCGATAGCTTCGACACGTTGGTGGCGCGCATGGGCAAACTGTCGGCCGGCGACAGCGTCGATATGACCGTTCTGCGCGCTGGTCAGGAACTCAAACTGTCGATGAAGGCCGATGCCAAGCCGGCGGCGTGGTTGATCGAAACCGGTGCCATCGCCGCCCTGCCGGCGGCCGGCCTAACCCTGGCCGCCTTGAACGACCGCATGCGCGACCGCTTTCGTCTGCGCTGGGGAACGACCGGCGTGGTCATCTCCGGTCTTGATACCGCCAAACTGGGAAATTCCGGATTGCTCGAGGGCGATGTCATCGTCTAGGTCAATCAGCACAACGTCTGGAATCCAGAACAAGTGGTCGTGGCGCTGGACCGGGCCAAACAGGAAAAGCGCGAAGGAATCCTGATGCTGGTCGAATCCGTCGAAGGCTTCCGCTTGGTGCTGTTCCCGGTTCCTTAAGTCGGCAGCTGGGACGGTGGGGCCGTTCAGGAACCCTTGAGCCGCGCTTCGGCAATCAGTTTTTTCAGACCGTCCGCACCGATCGCGCCCGGCACCACCTGTCCGCCGATGACGAAGGCCGGCGTGCCATTGATGTCCAATGCCTTGGCCAATTCCATATTGCGCAGCAAGGCGCCGTCGATTTCTGGATCCTGTATCGCCTTGGCCAGCCGGCTGGTGTCCAATCCCTGGCTGGCGGCGATTTGCATCACCCGGCTTTCGCTCAGCTCGCCCTTGTTGTCCATCATCGCCTTATGAAAAGGCAGATATTTGGCGCGCTCCAAGCGCCACGCCGCCAGTGCGGCCCGCGACGCGATCACCGAAGCGGGGCCCAGGATCGGAAATTCCTTCATCACCAAGCGCACGTTGCCATCCTGGCGCACGACCTCGGCCACCGTCGCCGACACGCTCTTGCAATAGCCGCAGCGGTAATCGAAAAACTCCACCAGCGTGACATCGCCCTTCGGATTGCCTTCGACCGGCGTTGTCGGATCGTTATGCAAATCGTTGCGCCGCTCCGCCAGGGCCTGGCGGGCCCGTTCCTGCTGTTCGGCTTCCCGGCGCAGCTCCAGTCCTTGCAACGCTTCCAGGATCATTTCCGGATGATCGCGCAGATAGTCGCGCACGATGGCTTCGACCGCCTGCTTCTGCGCCGGATTCAATGCCTCTTCGGCGGCGGCGGGCAGCGTCGTGACGATGGCGGCGAAGGCTAAAAGCAAGAAACGTGCAAGCATGGGGGCACCGTGGGTCGTAGACAGGGGATCGTCATCGGCTTGGCGGCATGATGCGGCTCGCCGCCTGCCGGAACAAGGTTAGCCTAGGCATATCGCCCTTCGGTCACAAAGGTGTGAAGGCGCTGGGGTGTGAATCCACTGGAGCCGGCCCTACCACGTTAACGTATCAGCCCGATGTCGCGCAGGTCGCCGGCTTCCCGCGCTGTACTGGCTTCCGCCGTCACCCCGATAAAAGCCACTTCGACCCAGGCCGTATCGTCGCCCGGCCACAGGCCGCGGTACAGGGCTTCCAAGTCCACGGCCTCGGCGCACCAGGCTTCGGAATTCTCGCGTCCGCCGCTGACGATATAGACGCCACCGTCCGCCGTTCCCGGCGCCCGCGCCAGGCCGCCGCGTTGCAGGGCCGATGCGCTGAAGACCAGGCTCAGCAGCCGTTGATGGTCGGGCAAATCGGGGTCGCGTGAGCGTTGACGCTGCCGCGCCGAGCGCTCCTCGATGATGCGGAAACCGACGATCAGGCGCACTGGATGCTGCTCGGCGGGCGTCGGCGACAGATGCCAGGCCCAGGTCAGGAACGGCGTCGCCGGCAGCAGGGCGCCCATCTGCCGCACGGCGATTAGACGGTTGCCGCCGGCACTGAGGCGGATCGACGCTTGCCCGTCGCGGTGGCTGGCCGTCAACCTCGGTGTGCGCTCGCCGTGGCCGATGCCGGCGATTGTCCAGTCGGCGGCGCGGCCCAGGGCGGCGAATTCCGGTTCGGGAATCAGGATCTCGAGCTGCGCGGCGTTGGGCAGGTCGAGCGGCGGGGCAGCGCAGCCGCCAAGCCACACCACGAGTCCGAGCGCCGCGGTGCGGGCCATCGCACGGGCGCTCACTCTTTGGATTCGGGTCTCCAGCTCCGGTCGCGCGCCTGCCGGTCCTTCAGTTGCTGCGCGGCGTTCACAATGTCTTGCGCCTGCAACCATGATGGCGAACCCCGGGGCATCATGCTCTCGGCCCGCTTCGCATGATACAAGGCCTCCTGCGGCTTGCCCAGCAACAGGGCTTCCTCGCCCCGCGCCAGGCCGCTCTCCGCTTCGTTGCCTTGGCGGCCGTAAACGATGGCCAACTGGCGCCACATGAAAGCGCTGCCCGATTCGCTGCGCAGCGCGGCGCGCAGATTGTCGATGGCGTCGTCGAGCAGGTCGTCGCGCCCCGATTCGATCTGTGCCCGGGCCAGGCCCAACCGCAGCAACCCCGACGATGGCAATTGCTGGACCGACTCCTGATAGGGGGGCACCGATTCGGCGACGCGACCGTTCTCGAATAGCATCTGGCCCTTGAGTTCGAGATAATAGGGATCGCCGGGGGCTTCCGCGATCAAGCCGTCGATCAACGGCAGCGCGGTGGCCAACTCAGCTTTGCGGTAATAGGCGATGGCCCGGGCATAGCGGGCCTCGGGGCGGGTGTCCCTTTCCGGATAGCGGCGCAGCGCCGTCTGGAACGGCTCCATGAATCCGACCAGCTTGGCCCGCATCCGCTTATGCATCTCGTTGAATTCGGCGCTGGTCGGTTTGTCGCTGAAAGGCGAACGTTCGACGAAATGCTCGACGTCGTCGATACGGTCCCGCGTCAGCGGATGGGTGCGGGCATAGGGGTCTTGGTAGCGGGCGCCGACCAGCTCCTGATCGCCCAGGATATTGAAGAACTCCTGCAACCCGCGCGCCGATTGCTGCGTTGCGTTCAGGAGTTTCAGCGCTGCCTGGTCGGCTTCGCCTTCCTGCGTGCGTGAAAAGCTCATCAGCTCGCGCTGGCCCAACTGCGCGCCACCCATCGCGACGGCCTGTCCGATGTCGCCACGGCCGCTGGCGATACCGGCGGCCGCGCCCAGCAGCATGGCCACCACGCTCTTGATGGAAGCGTCGCTCACCGCGTCGTGCAGGCGGGTGATGTGTCCGCCGGCGATATGGCCCGTTTCATGGGCGATCACGCCGATGACCTGGCTAGCGCTTTCCGCGCGTATCAACAGCCCGGTGTTCAAGAACAGGTTTTGCCCGCCGGCAACGAAGGCGTTCAAACTGTTGTCATTGACCAACAGGACCTTTATGGCAGAGGGTTCGAGCCCCGCCGCCTGCCACAACGGTGTGCTGTAGGCGCGGATGATGTTTTCGATTTCGGCGTCGCGGATCAGGGAAATCTTTTGCGCCTGGGCTTGTCCCGCCCGCGGAATCCCGGCGAGCGCGACGGAGAAGGTCACGGCAACGGCGAACAGGATGGCAATGCGTTTGGACAATGGGCGTCCTTCCCTGGCGTGGATAATAGGTAGTGATCGGCGTCGCTTCCGTCAATTCGCTGGCTGGCTAATAGCCAGCCGGCAATTCGCCGGCCGCTACCGGCAGCGACCTGGCATCGTGGGCGCTATGCTGGGCGTTCTGGCGCTGGCCGGTTGCGGCTCGGCGCCCGACGAAAGCCTGCGCGGGACGCCGGGCTTCGTGCAGGGGTTCTTCGGCGGTGTCGCGGCCGACGAACCGCGCGCCGTGCAAGACGCTCGTGACATCCTGACGGCCGGTGGCAACGCCATTGATGCAGCCGTTGCCCTGTATTTCACCCTTTCCGTGACCTTGCCATCGTCGGCGGGCCTTGGCGGCGGTGGAACATGTGTTGTTTACGATCATCGCTCAAATCGCACTGAGGCCTTGGATTTCCTAGCCCGACCCACCGCTACAGTCCCGCCTAGTGCTGACCGTCCCAGTGCCATCCCGGGAAATCCGCGCGGTTTTTTTATTTTACATAACAGGTATGGCCAGCTGCGCTGGGACGAGGTGGTCAAACCGGCCGAACAACGCGCCCGTTTCGGCATCCAGGTGTCGCGGGCTTTCGACCGCGATCTTGCCGACCGGGACCTTGCTGGTGCGCTAGCTACCGAGCCCGGAACGCTCCGCTTGCTGACGGCGGAGGGCGGCGGTGGCATGGTCAAGGAAGGAGATTCCCTGCGTCAGGCGGAACTGGCCGGCATGCTCGGTCGCTTGCGCAGCCAGGGGCCAGGCGACCTCTACATTGGCCAGACGGCGCGTACCTTGGTCGCGGCGACGGCCGCCGCCGGTGGTTCCTTGTCGCTTGACGATCTACGGACTTATGCGCCGCTCTGGCGCGATACCGTCCGACTGCCTTATGGCAACGACATCGCGCATTTCGCGCCGCCCCCCGCTGCCGCCGGCGCCGTTGCCGCGACGATGTGGGCGCAACTGGCCGAAGGCGGACGTTATGCCAAGAACGATCCGGCCCTGCGTGCCCATGCGGTGGCCGAAGCCGCCATGCGGTCCTATGCCGACCGGGGCCAGTGGATGACGGCGGATGGGTCCAGCCGCGTTTCCTCGGCCGAACTGGTCGCGCCGGCCCGTATCGGCCAATTGCTTGCTGGCTGGCGCGACGACCGTCACACGCCGGCAGCGGAGTTGAACCCGGCACCAGTGGATCGCCAGGAGATGCCAAAAGGTGCCACCTCATTCGTCACCGTTGATCGCAGTGGCTCGGCGGTGGCCTGCTCTGTCACGATGAACCATTTGTTCGGGACTGGCCGCGTGGCGGCGGGCACCGGCATGCTCATTGCGGCGCGGCCGGACGAAGACGGCCGCGGCTCGGTGTCCCTGGGGCCGATGCTGGTGGTCAACGAGAATTCCAAGGTGTTCCGCTTCGCTGGTGCGGCCTCCGGCGGCGTGACGGCGCCCACCGCTCTAGTGCAGGTTGCTCTATCGGCGATGGCCGGCGGCATGCCGCTGGATACGGCGCTCGCCGCCCCCCGCGTCCATCATAGCGGCGTGCCCGACCTGCTTGTCTACGAACGGGGAATGGACCGCGCGGTGCTCGATGGCCTGTTGGCCCGTGGCTATAGCATCGGGTTTGCGCGCGACCCACTGGGTCTGGTCAACGCCATCCACTGTCCGCTCGGCCTGCCGTCGAAACCCGAATCCTGCGCGGTGGCCAACGATCCCCGCGGCGCCGGCCTGGCCGTCAGCGCCGACCGCTAGAGCCCGTCTCGGCCGACGGTTTGGCTGCGTTGGTTGCGCGCGCGCGACCGCCGGTTTCTGCAGGCGCGATGCCTTTGCGGCTCTCCACGAACGTTCTCAGCACGCTGTTCATGCGTGTCTGATAGCCCTTGCCGGTAGCCTTGAACCAAGTGAGCACGTCGGTATCGATGCGCAGCTTGATGGCTTCCTTGCCCGGCGGCAGGCCTTTGACGGCCTGTGTCCAATCGATGGGTTCGTGTACGTCATCGGGATCGGCCTCGATAGACGCTTCAAGCGCGTCCTCGCTCATGGCGCGTACCTTCGCCCAGTCAGTGCGCGACGCGCCATCGCGTTCCATTTTGGCAAGCTCACGGGCCGTATAGCGCCTGATATTCTCTTTTTTCGCCATCTCTTGCTCTCCGCATGGTGATGATGCGAATCCGCTCGTCTCGCCAGGTCCAGATCGTGGCAAGGAACACACCATTGACCTCGCCGATGCTTAACCAGCGTTCCTCGGTGGACCGAGGCGACGGCGCCGTCAGCAGCGGCCTGCCGTCGAAGAGGACATGGGCGACTACGAAGTCGAGACCGCGCATGGCCAAGATGCGTTGCCGCTTGATCTCGTCCCACTCGAACTCCACGAGAAATGTACCCCCAAACGTACCTACGATCAACAGGGCTCGACGCCGTCGTTGAACATAACGGTCCTTATGAGCATCATCCCGCGCCATTGTCGAAAACGCCAGGACCCCGCCTATGCCCCTGAAAGTCGCCCGCCGCGGCAATGTCCCGCCCTTCATCGTCATGGATGTCATGCGCGCCGCTGGTGAGCGCGAAAGGGCCGGTGGTGCTGTCGTGCATATGGAAGTCGGGCAGCCGTCGACGCCGGCTCCGGCCAAGGTCTTGGCCGCCGCCCATGCGGCGCTCGACCATCACCGGCTGGGATATACGGATGCCTTCGGTCTGATGGCGCTGCGCCAGCGCATCGCGCGTCACTATGGCGAAACCTATGGCGTTGCCGTCGACCCCGAACGGGTGGTGGTCACTGCCGGTTCGTCGGGCGCATTCGTGCTGTCGTTCCTGGCCACCTTCGATGCCGGCGATCGTGTCGCGCTGGCCAGCCCCGGTTATCCGGCCTATCGCAATATTCTCACGGCCCTAGGTGTCGAGGTGGTGAACATCCCCGTCGATGCCGCCACCAATTTCCAGCCGACGGTCGATCTGCTCGATCGGCTTGCCGGTCCATTGCACGGTCTTATCGTGGCTAGTCCGTCGAACCCGACCGGCACCATGATCGGCCGTGCTGAACTCGCCGGCATCGTGCGCTGGTGCGCCGGGCGCGATGTGCGTCTCGTCTCAGATGAAATCTATCATGGCATCGTCTATGGCCAGCCGGCGGCCACCGCCCTGGCCTTCGGTGGCGAGGCCATCGTCGTCAACAGCTTCTCCAAGTATTTCTCGATGACCGGGTGGCGTCTGGGCTGGATGGTGCTGCCCGGCGATCTGCTGCGCCCCGTCGAATGCTTGGCGCAGAACCTGTTCATCTCGCCGCCGACCCTGGCCCAGGTCGCTGCCTCGGCGGCTTTCGATTGCACCGCTGAGCTGACTGGCCACGTCGCCCGCTATGCCCGCAACCGTACCCTGCTGCTGGCCGAACTGCCGCGCGCCGGCTTCCATCGTCTGGCCTCGGCCGACGGTGCCTTTTATCTCTATGCCGATGTCGGCGATCTGACCAACGACAGCCAGGACTTTTGTAGGCGCATGCTGCACGAGGCCGGCGTGGCGGCGACCCCCGGCGTCGATTTCGATCCCGAACGCGGCCACCGCTTTGTGCGCTTTTCCTTCGCCGGCGCCACCGACGAGATGGCCAGCGCCGCCGCCCAACTGCGTCGCTGGCTCAAGCAAGACTAAGCGGGCGACGTTGCCGCCGCCCGCTGGTCTTGGGCTGTCGAACTCGGAAGTTCGGCGTTACGACTGCAGCATGCGTTTCCACCAACCGGAACGGCGCGGCTGTGCCGGATCGATGCGCTCGACGACGACAACGTCCGGATCTTCCGGCGCTGGGGCAGGGATATCCTCGAGGCGTGCTTCCGTTGTCGCTTCGGCAACGCTGGATGTGATGGGTTCGGGCGCGTGTCGCACCTCGGGCTCATGTCGCACCTCGGGCTCATGTCGCACTTCGGGCGCAGGCTGTGCTGCGGCTTCGCCGGTAACGGGCGGTCGTGTTGCCCAATACGGCCGGGGACCGGCCGGCGGCGGTGGGACGATGGCAATTCCTTCCACGGCATCCTCGGCACTGTCGCTTGTGGCCGGCGTCTCCATGGTCTCGTGCGAAATGGTCTCGTCCGGATTGGCGCTACGCGGCCGTCGGCCGCGTCGGCGGCGCGGTGGGCGTTCGCCTTCCGCTCTCTCGCCCTCGACCCGTTCGCCCGCGGCTGCGCCGTCTTCCGCCGGGATGGCCTCTCCGGTCGCTTCCGTGGTTGCCGTCAGTGGCTCGTAATAGGCCGGCTGTTCGCCGTCAGCGGCCGCTGCCGCCAGCTCAGCGCCCTCGCGCGGCCGCCGTCGTCCGCCGCGCCGGCCGCGCCGCCGCCGCCGGCTGCGATCCTGCTCGTCGCCGTCGGCCTGCGTTGCCGGCGCCTGATCGCCGGAACCGTCTTCCGCGGCCGCCGCTTCATGGTCGTGACTGGTGGCGTCCTCGGCCTGGGTCTCGTGCGGGCCGGATTCACTGTCGCGATGCGGCTGGCCATTCACGCTGTCGCGTTCGCCACCGCGCCGCCGCCGCGACCGTCGCCGCCGCCGGCGTTTGGTGCCGTCAGGTGCCGTTTCGAAGCCGTCATCGCCGGCCGCCGCCGGACGTTCGCGCACCTCGGATTCGCCCTGGCCCTCGTCGCTCTCTGTGTCGCTGACCTCGACCTCGACGTCGGCCTCGTCCGCGTCCGCGTCTTCCTCGACGTCGGCTTCGGTCGGATTTTCCACGATCGGCCGGACCACGATCGGCGGGCGCGGCTCGGCCCGGGTGATGGTGCGCTCGATGCGCACCTCGGGAGCCGTCAGGCTATCGTCGGCGGCGAAGCGCACGACCATCTCGTGGCGCGCCTCGATGGCGGCCAGCGCGACGCGCTTATAGTTGGCGATATAGACCGTTACGGCAGTCGGCAGGTGCACCAGGATGTCGCTGGCGATACCCTTGGCGCCTTCCT
>CAMCUA010000072.1 GCA_945878455.1 Asaia bogorensis
CACATGGGCCGTCAACTCAACGCCCAGAAAATGCCTCGGATACAAAACTCCCGCCGAGGCATTCCTTGAAAACATCAGGTGTTGCACTTGACGTGAGAATCCAGCGACTTCGCGATCGACGTAGACATATCCCGCCACCGCCGCCAGGACGAGCGGCAGCACGCTCAGCAACATGCCGAAGCCAAACCAGAAGCGCAGCGTTCGGCGGCGCCAGAAAGCTACGAAAGCCGGCGTCTTCACACCCATGCCCTCCGCGCCGACTTACCACAAAGCCGACGGTTCCACCTTGTCGCCAACGGCGCATCCCGGTCAAGCCGTAGTCCCCGGTTCATGCCGATAGCTCCAGGAAGCGCTCCAGTGCGACCGACCGCAACGGGCGCAGGTCGGTGCCGATCCAGCGGCCGAGGTTGGCGCCAAGCAGGCGCGGCAACCAGGCATGCCGTTGCGCCGTATCCCAACCATCCCAGGCCACCGGCACGTCCGGCAAGTCGCCCACCCCTTCGCCATCGCCAGGGGTGCCCGCCCGCTCACCGAGCTGGCGCGCCAGCCGCTCGAGTCCAGCGGCGTCGAGGGTTGCCAGGTCGTTCGTCGTGATGTCGGGAGCATGCCGCGCCAATTCGTCGGCCAGGTCCACATGAGCCCAGGCGAACGGCCGGAAGTCCGGACCCGCGGCATAGGCGCGAAGCCCGCCGTAGAGGGCGAAGACCAGGGCGCGGCGGCCGATGTCGATGTCGAGGGCGATGCGCCGCTCATGCACCGCGCCGTCGTCGTCGAGGCTGATGGCGACGCGCACCCGCTCCGCCGCCGCCGTGGGAAAAGCCAGGAATTCGACATGGGTGGCGCCATGCCGGCCGGCGAAGCGGCCGATGCCGCCCTCCAACTCGCCACCGGCCGCAATAGCCTCCAGCCAAGCCACCATTGGTGGAAAGGGACACGCGCCGCAGTCAGCCTTGAAGGCCACCGTCTCCTCGCCAGCCGCCAGCGCCACCGGCAGCCAGCCCCAGGCCGGACGGCCGAGCATCATGACCAACGCCTCGACCGGCACAGCCGGCCAGGGAAGGGTCGCCAAGGGTTCGTCCGGCGCCCGCCAGCTTCCAGCCGTCAGATCGAAAGTCCATCCCTGGCTGACGGCGGTATAGGAAGCCGGCCGGTGCGGCCTGGCGAAGCCCCGCTTGTCGCGGCCCTGCCCGCGGCCGCGGCCGAGGATGACGATGTCGATAACTCCCGCCTCGCCGCCGAGCCGCCGCTCGATCTCCTCAGGCGACAAAACCGCCTGTTCGACGACCCAGCCATCACGGCCAGCAAGCCGCGCGGCGAAGGCCGTTACATCGAAGACGATATTGTCATTGTCCGGCCGGAAGGCCCGTCCGCCAGTCCAGTTCCACGACCCGCTGCCGGCGCCGCCCAGCACCACACGGCGTTCGCTGTCCGTCTGCTGCGTCCCACCACCGAGCCGGCCGAGCCAGCGGCGTAGGACCGACACCTTATCCGATTCGGCCATGCCACCAGCTTACGGCGATTCGGCAGGCAGGCTTACGTCAAACATTGTGACGGCGGCCCATCCTACGAGACGGGCCTTCGGCCCCCTCAGGATGAGGTAGATGTTGTATTCCTTGTCCTGAAGAAGCCGCGATCGCGGCCGTCTCGAAGGATGGACCCGCGCCGAAGTAACCCTATGCCGACGGGCGCTTCTTGCGCTTCAACGGCGCACGGCCATCGTCGTTGGCCGGATGGCTGCGTTTCGGCTTGCCGCTCGCACTCTTGAAGCGGCCTTCGACAGCAGGTGCCGGCCGGTGGGCATTCTCCTCGCCGGGACGGCTGCGCTTGGATTTGACACCGGGCTTTTTAAATCTGCTTACGGCCGGCTTCGCCCAACCGGGGTTGTGCCGCGAGGGACGATCCTCGGCAGCGACACGCGGCGGCCGGGACTTCATCGGACGCGGCTGGTCGGACAGCGTCTCGCGTGCCAGTTTCAAGGTCCCCTGTTCTACCACCGCTGCCGGCGCCGGGCGTTCACCGCGTGCCGCGGCATCGAAGGCAGCACGCGACACACGTTTGGCGAAGGCAGCCGGCTTCAGCGGCCGTTTGGCCGGCTTGTCGCCGCCGTATGTCGGCTTTTCGGCTATGGGTTTTTCGGTGGCGGCTTTATTTTTTTTGGAGAATACCTTTCTCTCCGTGGCCGACCTGTTGCCGACAAACGGCTTCTTCTCCCCGGCGGCAGGTTTGCCGCGATAGGCTGGACGCTCGACCCTTGGCGCCTCGTGGGACCCGGCATCCGCATCGGCCTGAAACGAACCGCCCCGCGCGTTGAAGCTGTCGACTCGATTCGCTGTCTCAGCGAAGCTCCGCTTCGGCGTCTCAGCGAAGCTCCGCTTCGGCGTCTCGGCGAAGTCCCGCTTCGGCGTCTCGGCGAAGTCCCGCTTCGGCTTCTCGGCAAAGCCCCGCTTCGGCACCTCGTCAAAGCTGCGTTCGACCGGTCCGGAAACAGGCGACCAGCTTTCTCGGCGTGGCGCCCGTTCGGGCTTGGCCGCCCAGGACTTTTCGCGCTGTGGCCTGTCGCCCTGGGGCCTGTCGCCCTGGGGCCTATCGCCCTGGGACCTGTCTCGCTGCGGCCTGTCACCCTGATGCCTGTCACCTTGCGGCGGCCGGCTATCGCGGTGATCGCCACGATGGGACTTGGCATAGGCACCCGGCTTGCCGCCACCGCCCGGACGGCGGTTGTTGACGAACGACGGTCCGCCACGCACATCGGGACGACTGTCGTGGAACGGCTGTTCGGCATCGACCGGGATCGCCTGGCCGATGGCCCGCTCGACGTTGCGGATCAGGTTGCCTTCGTTGTGGTCGCAAATGGAAAGCGCCACACCGGCCATCCCGGCCCGCCCGGTGCGCCCGACCCGATGCACATAAGCGTCGGTCTCCAGCGGCATGTCGTAGTTGATGACGTGTGAGATATCGGGCACGTCGATGCCGCGCGCCGCCACGTCGGTGGCGATCAGGATGTTGACCGTGCCCATGCGAAAGCCGCGCAGCACCCGCTGGCGTTCCGACTGTTCCTTGTCGCCATGAATGGCCTGCGCCTTCATCCCGGCGGCGCGGATGTCGTCGACCAGGATATCGGCCATCGCCTTGGTGCGCACGAAGACCAGAACGCGGGCCACCTCGGGCCGGGCCAGAAGGTGCAGCAGCAGCGGCTTCTTATCCGGATACTTGACCCGCATGACGCGGTGATCGACCAGGGCGGCAACGCCGTTGGCCTGGCCGACGTCGACCGTCGCCGGGTCCCGCAGCAAGCCAGCGGCCAGGTTGCGCACGCCGCGGCTCATGGTCGCCGAGAACATCATGGTCTGTCGGTTTTTCGGCAGGGCGGCGGCGATCTCCTTGACCGCGTCGACGAAGCCCATGTCGAGCATGCGGTCGGCTTCGTCGAGGACCAGCGTGTCGACCTTGTCGAGCACCAGCGAATGGCGGCTGATGTGATCCATCAGCCGGCCCGGCGTGGCGACCAGGAAATGCACGCCCTTTTCCAACACCTGGCGTTGGGCGACGAAGGGCATGCCACCGTAGACGGCGGTGTAGTAAAGCTTGTGGCCCTTGGTGAAGTCGCGCAGCACGTTGGCGATCTGAATGGCCAGTTCGCGTGTCGGCGTCAGGATCAGCACGCGCGGCCGGTTCGGCAGCGAGGCGGCGCCCTCGGCCGCCAGCCGATCCAGGATCGGCAGCAGATAGGCCGCCGTCTTGCCTTCCCCGGTCTGCGCCGTGCCCATCAGGTCGCGCCCGGCCAACAACGGCGGGATGGCTTGCATCTGGATGGCGGTGGGAACGGTGAAGGCCTGCGCCTCGATGGTGCGCAGCAAAGGCGCGCTCAAGCCAAGCGTCGCGAACGACTCCATTGAATCGGTGTCCTTAATTATGGGTAATGGCCCGTCGCCCGGGAACACGGCCGCTGAAGCGTACCGCGCGAATTCAGGGCCCTTACACGAAGGGGGCCATCACCGGGCGCGGCGCGAGAGGATCATATAGGGTTTTATGCTGCGGTGCAACAGGGGAGGGCGAGCGCCATGGAAGAGTTAAGGTTGCACTGGGATATCGCGAGGGCGACAGAAGGGGCGGAGTCAGCATCATGGTCGTCGATGAATATGCGGAGTGGGCTGCCACGGTTACCCGGATTTCCGCTTCGCCAGCCAATGGCGGCTTGCCTCACCGACGCCGCCAAGATCGCCAATAATAGCCGAGCCTGGCTCTCGGATGTCATTGAGGCCAGCAGCTTTCGTACCGCGCCAACTGGCCGGACACCTGACCGCATCCCGTAGCGACCGGCACCGACCCCGATTCTCCCCAGCAGCGATGCGCCTGCCCCGCCAGGCCGGCCTTGAGGTTGGCGATGACGGACCCGATGACGGCGAGGTGGGACTTGGCCACGCCCGGACGCCGCCTTCGCTCTTGAAAAATGATATCATATCTAATAATTTGATATCAACGCAGTCAATTCTCAGGAAATGCTATCATGGCCGCCGTCACCATTCGCAATCTCTCCGAGGAGGCGCATCGCGCCCTGAAGGTCCGCGCGGCGCAGCACAATCGCAGCGCGGAATCCGAAATGCGCGCCATTCTGGAGGCCGCCGTGCGCCCCGAGGGACGGCTGCGGCTGGGCACCGCCCTTTCGGAGATGAGCCGGAAGATCGGGCTCGCCAATGCCGATGTCGAGGCGCTCGAACAAATCCGCGACACCCGACCCGCCGAGCCGATGCCCTTCGCATGATCCTGCTCGACACCAATGTCGTCTCCGAGGCGATGAAGCCCGAGCCGCATCCGTCTGTCCATGACTGGCTCGACGCCCAGGCGGCGGAGACGCTCTTTCTCTCCAGCGTCACCATCGCCGAACTGATGTTCGGCATCGCCGCGCTGCCCAAGGGCAAGCACCAGGACAATCTGGCAGCCGCGCTCGACGGCGTGCTGGAGCTGTTCGACGGGAGGATCCTGACCTTCGATACCGCGGCGGTGCGGCGCTACGCCGATCTCGCCGTCAAGGCGCGGGCGGCCGGAAAGGGCTTCCCCACGCCCGACGGCTACATCGCCGCCATCGCCGCGGCACACGGGTTCGCGGTGGCATCGCGCGACACCAGCGCGTTCACGGCCGCCGGCCTCACCGTGATCGATCCCTGGACATTAGCAAGCTAATCGAAGGAGGAAATCCGCACGCACATCGGCGGCGCCACTCGGCATGACGCAACAGCGGCGCAGCGGACTCGCTCCGCCGCGCCACACGTCTTTGCACCGTTCAGGCGATCTGGCTCTTGACCGCCTGCTTCCCAATGCCGGTCTCGGCATCACCATCGGCCATCTGTGACCCATGCCGACGTGAGTTCCTCAATCCGGTATGGCCGATGGGGCGCGCAGGCGCTCCTCTGGCGACGCAATGAGCGGCGCGGTAATATAATCCATTGGATTAGTTTTCAGCTTGCCTGAACTAACTCATTGGCGTAGTATATTTTATGGTCAAAGCGCTGCCGATCAGCGTCGTCGAGACCCCGGAATTTCTGTCCGTGACTCGCAAGCTGATGACCGACGACGAGCGGGCGGTGCTCGTGGATTATCTCGCCTATAACCCTACGTCCGGCGACCTGATTCCCGGAACCGGTGGCGTGCGGAAGCTGCGGTGGGGTTTGGCGGGACGAGGCAAGCGGGGCGGCCCGCGGGTGGTCTATTTCCATCACGACACCGGCATGTCGCTTTTTGCACTCACCGCCTACGCTAAGAACGAGCGCGCCGATTTGAGCCAGCAAGATCGCAATGACTTCCGCCAGCTGACGGCGTTGCTGGTCGAGAGATTTAAAAGGAGAACGTTATGAGCAAGGTTGCCGACAGTATCCGACGCGGCCTTCGGGAAGCCGTGGCCTATGCCGAGGGAAAGGCGGACGAAAGCGCCTATCGCGTTCATGTGCCCGTGAAGATCGACGTGAAGGCGATCCGGACGGGCCTGGCCATGACGCAAGAAGAGTTCGCCGGCCGGTTCGGGTTCAGCGTCAATACGCTGCGCCATTGGGAACAGGGTTCGCGCCAACCGGAGGGGCCGACACGGGCTTATCTTCTCGTCATCGAACGCGCGCCCAAGGCCGTCCAAAAAGCCCTGCAGGCCGTTTAGCCGTTTACCGAAAAACCCCGGCGCGGCCACATCGTTGTCCACCGGTCCGGCCTTATCCGCCCCCCGTTCAGGCGATCCGGTTCTTAACCGCGTGCCCCGCCAGGCCGGCCTTGAGGTTAGCGGTGACGGCCTCGATGACGGCGAGGCGGGATTCGGTGGAGCCGCCGGCAATGTGGGGTGTGATGATGACGTTGGGGGCATTGACCAGGCGGGGCGGCATCTCGGGCTCGCCATCCACCACGTCCAAGGCGGCACCGGCCAAGCGCTTGGCGTGCAGGGCTTCGATCAGGGCCTCCTGATCGACGATGGAGCCGCGGCCGACATTGACCAGGTAACCCTTCGGGCCGAGGGCAGCCAGCACCTCGGCGGTGACGAGGTGGCGGGTCTCCTTACCGCCGGGGGTGGCGACTACCAGGATGTCGGAATTCTTCGCCAGTTCCAGCGCCGAGGAAAAATAGGTATAGGGCACATCGTCGCGCCGGTTGCGGTTGTGATAGCCGACGGTGGCATCGAAGCCCACCGCGCGCTTGGCGATCGCCGCGCCGATGGCGCCGAGGCCGAGAATGCCGATACGCTTGCGATAGATCAGGTAGCGCATCGGCAGCTTCTTCTGCTGCTGCCACTCGCCGCGCTGTATGGCGGCCCAGTCGTCGGGAACGCGCCGGCCCATGGAGAGCAACAGGGCCATGGCATGCTCCGCCACCGAGAAATAGTTGGTAGACGGGGTATTGCAGACGACGATGCCGCGCTGCTTGGCCGCGGCGAGGTCGATACCCTCGATGCCGGCGCCGCGCACGACCAGGATCTTGAGCTTGGGCAGGCCATCCATCATCTCAGCCGTGAAGGACTGGGAGCCGATGGTGACGACGCCCTGGACGTTAGCCCCAACCTTAGGGATGGCGGCCTGGGCATCTGGGAGCGTGGGCGCGTAGTGGACGGTAAATTCGGGCTCGTAATGTGCGAGCTGGTCAGGCGTGTAAAGGGCGGCGATCAGGATTTCGGGCTTCACGGGCGTTCCCTCCAAGTTGCGGCGCGGCGTTCGAGGCCAAAAGGAGGCGCCGCGTTCGCCCCCTCCATAGCATTACCCGTCCGCCGCCCAAAGGCTGACTTTCACCCTATGTCCCCTCGACGGATGACGCAGAGGTATCATCGGCGCCCGGTGCCTTCGGCCGCACCCGCGTCGGTTCAGGACCTGTTAACATAGTAGGGAGGAATGTCGCGCATCGGGCCGACCATGCCGCCAGCAATATGATCTAGACGGATCGTCGGTACCGAAGCACCGCCACCGGACCCAAAGCCCATGACCACGCCCCCCACCCTCGCCATCGTCATCCCCTGTTACAACGAACAGGAGGTGCTGCCCGAAACCCACCAACGGATGGTGGCGCTGCTGCAACGGCTGACCGCCGCCAGCAAGATCGCCGCCACCAGCCGGGTTTGGTTCATCGACGACGGCAGCCGGGATACCACCTGGGCGATGATCGAGGGCTATGCCGCAGCCGACCCGCGCGTCGCCGGCATCAAGCTGTCGCGCAACCGCGGCCATCAGAATGCGCTGCTCGCCGGATTATTCACCGCCGAAGGCGATGTCGTGGTCAGCATCGACGCCGACCTACAGGACGATATCGACGCCATCGAGGCGATGATCGACCGCCATCGCGAGGGCGCCGAGATTGTCTATGGCGTGCGCCAACGCCGCGATGCCGACACCGCATTCAAGAAAATGACCGCCTTGGGCTTCTACCGACTGCTGGCGGCACTGGGTGCGGAATCGGTGGCCAACCACGCCGACTACCGGCTGATGAGCCGGCAAGCCATCGAGAGCCTGAAGCAGTATCGCGAGGTGAACCTGTATCTGCGCGGCATCGTTCCGCTGCTTGGCTTCCGTTCAGCCGTCGTCCATTACGATCGCGCCGCGCGCTTCGCCGGGGAATCGAAATATCCGCTGCGCCGAATGATCCGCCTGGCGTTGGAGGCCGTCACCTCGTTTTCGGTGGTGCCGCTTCGCTTCGTCACGCTGATCGGTTTCGCCGTATTCTTCGGCACCATGGCAGTCAGCGCCTGGGCACTGTGGGTGCGCCTGTTCTCCGACGCCGCCGTACCCGGTTGGACCTCGGTGGTGCTGCCCATGTATTTCCTCGGCGGCATCCAGATCCTCTGTATCGGCATCATCGGCGAATACCTGGGCAAGGCCTACGCCGAGATGAAGGCACGGCCACGCTACCTGATCGAAAAAGTAGTGCCGGCCGGTACGGGCGCCAAGGAGAAGGCATGAACGCCTTGCCCCTATCGGCGCGGGAGCAGGCCGGCGATGGCGCCGCCATTGCCTTACTCGCCCTGTTGCCGCTGCTTTGGGGTCAGCCGTTCCAGAATACGCCGTTCATCGACGACTGGTGCTACGCCTGGTCGGTCGAACACCTGCTGGCAACCGGCGAATTCCGCATCCTGGAATTCTCTTCGAGCCCGCTGCTCGTGCAGACTTTGTGGGGGGCGCTCTTCGCCCAAATCGGCGGCTTTTCCTTCACCGCGCTCAAGGTCTCCACTTGGGTGCTGGCGGTTTCCGGCCTGATCGCCTTTTATCTGCTGCTCATCGATCTGGGGGCGGCACGGCGTGCCGCGCTGGCCGGCGTGGCGACGCTCGCGGTCTATCCGATCTTTGCCGTGCTCAGCCTCAGCTACATGACCGACATACCGTTCCTCGCCCTGACCCTGTGGGCGGTGTGGGCGACCAACCGCGGCCTAAGCGAGCAGCGCACTGGCTGGCTGATCGCCGGCGCCGTACTGGTGGCACTGTCGGCGGGTATCCGTTCGGTCGCCGCGGTGATGCCCATCGCCACAGTGCTGACCTTACTGCTGCACACGCGCGGCTGGGGACGTTCGGTCTGGCGCATCGCCATCGCCCTATCGCCGCTGGCCGCCATCGCCGCGCTGCACCTGCTGCGCGGTGATGTCACCGTCTTCAGCGCCGATATTTCCAACGTGCTGAGCAGCCCGCCGAACCGGGTGAAGGACCTGCCCAAGGCGGTGAGCATCCTGCCGGAAATGACCATCTCGACCTTGAGTTCGGCGCTGGCCACCGTCGGCATCGCGCTGTTGCCGATCACCCTGGCGGTGTCGCGCCGGGTCGACCTGCTGCGCGCAGCCGCGATCGGCGTCGCCCTGGTGGCTGCCGCCTTCGGACTCAGCCTGCTGCTGAAGCTGCGCTTTTCCTTTCCGCTGCACTATATGCAAACCTGGTCGCTGACCGAACTCGGCGCCACCGAACAACTGGTGCCCGAGGAAATCTTCATTGCCATGCCGGATTGGGCGATATGGGCCATCATGGTCGTCGGCACCTGTTCCAGCGCCATCCTGCTGCGCCTGCCGTGGCGCCGCCTGCTGCGTCCGGACATGGCGCTGATTGTCTGGTTTACCGCCGGCTACATCCTGCTGTCGGCGCTGCTGTGGCTGAGCTACGACCGCTACTTCGTCGTCCTGGTACCCTTCGCCATCGCCGTCGTGCTCGGCAGCCAAGCGCTGCGCCACGGCTGGGTCGCGGTGGCCGGCATCGGCCTGTTCGCCATAGTCACCGCCGTCGGCCTGCGCGATCATCAGTCCTATAACGCCGCCCTGTGGCAGGCGGTGGATGAACTGCGCGCCCAGGGCGTTGCCAATGCCGACATCGACGGCGGCTACGTCGTCAACGGCTGGCTGCAATATGCCCGCCCGGACCAGGCACATCGCGATGCCGCGGGGCGCATCGCCATTCCCTGGCTCAACGAAGTTTCCGAGGTCGTCATCCTGCCCTATCTGATCGCCGACCTGCCGCGCGACGACCGCCCGACGCTCAGGACCTTCGACTACGACCGCATCCTCGGCCCGGCAGGCACCATTTACATATTGGGTCCGGTCCGCGAGTGACCGTCGCCGGCCCATCCTTCGAGACAGCCGCTACGCGGCTTCCTCAGAATGAGGAGACTTTTTGAATCCTCATCCTGAGGAGGGCTGAAGGCCCGTCTCGAAGGATGGGCTGGCGTTGCGGCGCACGCCCCTACTTCACTGCAAGGGCATAATACTGCGCGCCGAGCGGGCACCAGGTCAGGTGCGCTTCCAGCGGGCGCAGGGCGGCAAGGGCGCGGGGGAAGAAGATGCGGTAGCGCACGCGGGTGGCGGCAAAGCCGGCGGCGGTAAAGCGCCGGCGCATGGCCGGGGCGGCGATCAGGCGGGCGTTCTCGTCGAACGGACAGTCGTTGACCGCCTTCACCGTCAACGGATTGTAGGGATTGTGTTCGAACACACAGAGCATGCCGCCCGGCTTCAACACGCGGCGCAACTCGCTGAGCAGGTCCACATGTTGGGCGTGTTCGATATGGTGAAAGACGCAGGCCGCATAGGCGATGTCGAAGCGGGTATCGGCAAAGGGCAAGGTAGCGCCGTCGAAATGCACGAATTCGGCGCGATCGCCATAACGGTGGGCACCGATCTCCAGGCTGCGGGTCGAGACGTCGAGGCAGGTCACCCGCGCCGCCGGCAGATACTTTCCGACGAAAGGCACCGATGTGCCGATGCCGGCGCCGAAATCGAGGATCGCCGGATCGGCTCTTCCGCCCAGGCGGCCGAACTCCACTGCCAGGTCCTTCATCTTGTAGTCGGCGAAGAAATCCGGCGCTTCACCGGATATGGCGATGTTGCGAGCGTGCAGCGACGTGTATTCGTCGGCAAACTTGTCGAACTCGGCTTGCTTCATGGGAATCCTGCCAGTGGCCTGTTCACCCGCCGCTCAACGACCGTGCGACCGCTACGTTCGCGTCGATCCGTCGAGCCACGGGCGATCACGGTGTCGGGAGCCTGGGCCTATGTCCGGACGCCACGGTTTGGCGCAACGGCGTGATCGGCCCTTCGCCATCGAACCAGGACTTCAAATTGTCGAAGACAAGCTGGGCCATGCATTGCCAGGTCGCCTGGGACACCGAACCGATATGGGGTAGTAGCACCACGTTTTCCAGGGCCAGGAGTTCCGCCGACGGGCTCGGTTCATTCATGAAGACGTCCAGTCCGGCCGCGGCCAGTCGGCCCTCCCGCAATGCCCGGACGAGAGCCGGCTCGTCGACGACCGAACCGCGCCCGATATTGACGAACACGCCGTTGGAACCGAGCGCCGCGATCACGTCGGCGCTGACCAGCGATGCCGTTTCCCGACCGCCGGGAAGCGCGACGATGAGCGTATCGGCATCGGTCGCGAGTTCGATCAGGGATGGGTAATAGCGATACGGAATGTCGGCCTGTTTGCTGCGTCCCCAGTAGGAGACTTCGAGCGCCATCGCCTGGCAGCGGCGGGCGATGGCTTTGCCGATACGCCCCAATCCAACGATACCGACGTGCCGCCCGCGCAGCGAGTTCGGCGTCAGCGGGAAACGCTTCCCCGAAGCGGCCCAGCGGCCTTCCCGGAGGTATTTTTCAGCCTGCGGGAATTGCCTTACGCTCGAAATGAGCAACCCGATGGCCGTGTCGGCGACCTCCTCGGTCAGTACGTCAGGCGTCGTCGTTACCACGATGCCGCGCTGTCGCGCCGCGGCCACATCGACCTTTTCATATCCGGCGCCGAAGCTGGCAATGATCTCGAGCCCGGGCAGCCGGTCCATCAGTCCGGCGTCGATCGGCGACTTCGGCCCCCCGGCGATGCCGACGATCTGCTTGCCGAACTGGGCATAGAACGCAGCAGGATCCGGCAACTGCCACAACCGATGAACGGTGAAACGTTCATCGAAAGCGGCAACAGGCGGCATTTCCGCGACCATCAGGATGTGGGGCCGAAGGCTATCTTTCATCGCAACTCCAGGCGCCATGGCGCGGTTTCAACAATGTGCACATCTTCCCAAGGCCCGCCCGATGCCCCCACTGTCGCCACCATTCTCAGCCGCCACTCAACGCCTGCACGATGGCGACGTCGTCGTCGGAGCTGAGCGGATGGGCCAGATCGAACACCTGCTCGCCGTTGACGAAGAACCGCATATGCCGGCGCATGCGGTCCTGTTCATCGACAATGCGAAAGCGCAAGCCGGGAAACTGGCGGTCGAGATCGGCGAGCAGTTCGCCCATGGTGGCGCCGTGGGCCTCGACCTCGCTGCGCTTGGTGTAGGAATGCAGCGGGCTGGGGATCAGCACCTTCATCGCGGCACGGCCGTCTCCACCGCATAGATTTCGGGCAGGTGATCGGCGATCCGCGACCAATTGGCGCCTTCGTCGCGGCCCATCCACAGTTCACCGCTGGTGGTGCCGAGATAGAGGCCGACCGGATCGCTGGAATCGGCGGACATCGCTTGGCGCTTCACGGTCCACCACGCCTGTTCGGCAGGCAGGCCCGCGTCCTGGCGCAACCAGGTCTTGCCGCCGTTGTGGGTGACATAGGCGGCGGGCTTGCCTTCGGGGCTGGTGCGCGGCCAAACCGTCGCGCCGTCCATCGGGAAGACCCAGGCGGTATCGGCGTTGCGCGGATGCACCACAATGGGAAAACCGATGTCGCCGATCCCTTTCGGCATGCGCTTGCCAATCCGGTCCCATTGGTCGGAGGGCCGGTCGAGCCGGTAGATGCCGCAGTGATTTTGCTGATACAGCCGGTCCGGGTTGCTGGGCGCCATGCGCAGGCAATGGGGATCGTGGACGGCGATGTTGGTCGGCTCGAAGCCGGCCACCACGTCCAGGCCACGCACCAGCGGCCGCCAACTGCGCCCGGCATCGCGCGATTCATGGATGCCGCCGCCCGACATGGCAACATAGATGTGCGCCGCGTCGCGCGGATCGATGATGATCGAATGCAGCTTCGGCCCGTCGGGCGTGCCGTCCTGCTCGCTGCCCATCCAGGTCTTATATTTCGGGTGGTCGTTGAATCCGGCCACCGGCACCCAACTGATGCCACCATCGTTGGAACGAAACAGGCCCTGCGGCGAGGTGCCGGCATACCAGGCATTGGGTTGGGTGTGATGGCCCGGAGTCAACCAAAAGGTGTGATCGACGGCGCGGCCCTTCTCACCCGGTATAGCCGACCGAGGGAAGGCCGGCGGCCGGGGCGATTCCTGCCAGGTGCGGCCAAGGTCGGTCGAGCGGAACACGGTCGGACCCAGGTGACCGGTTTTAGCGGCGGCCAGCAAGGTGCGCCCGTCGCGCGGGTCGAGCACCATGTGGTGGACGGTATGGCCGAGGAAATGCGGCCCGTCGACGCGCCATTTGCGCCGCGCCGCATCGCCGTGAAACAACCAGGCACCCTTGCGCGTCGCCACCAGCACGACGACACCCCCGGATGCTATGGCCGGACTGGGCTTGGCGGGACTGGCGGCTGGTTTGGCGGCTGGTTTGGCGGCTGGTTTGGCGGCTGGTTTGGCGGCTGGTTTGGCGGCTGGTTTGGCGGCTGGTTTGGCGGCTGGTTTGGCGGCTGGTTTGGC
>CAMCUA010000073.1 GCA_945878455.1 Asaia bogorensis
AGCGAATTCGCCCAGCAGGCGCTGCGCATCAACCGCTCCGGCGAATTGCCCCTCATGGTCGATGCCGATCACGGCTACGGCAACGCGCTCAACGTCAAGCGCACGGTCGAGGAATTGGAGACCGCCGGCGTCGCCTGCTTGACCATCGAGGATACGGTGCTGCCGCGTCCCTACGGTCCCTCGGGCAAGCCGACCCTGCTCTCCATCGACGAAGGTGTGGGCAAAATGAAGGCGGCCTTGGCCGGCCGCCAGGACAAGACCCTGGCCGTCGCCGGGCGCACCAGCGCCTTCAAGACGACCAGCGTCAAGGATGGCGTCGCCCGCATCAAGGCCTACGAGAAGGCCGGCGTCGATGCCATTTTCCTGGCCAGCGTCACCACCAAGGCGCAGATCCAGGCGGCGCGCGACGCGGTGAAGCTGCCGCTGCTGCTGGGCGGCGGTGGCACTGGCGAGTTTTACGACAAGAAGTGGCTGGATTCCGTTGGCGTCCGCGTCTGCCTGACCGGCCATCAGCCGATCCGCGCCGCCGTGCAAGGCCTCTACAACACGCTCAAGGCGCTGCGCGACGGCGTCGCCCCGAAAGACCTCACTGGCCTCGCCTCGAGCGAGCTGATGAACAAGGTCACGCGCCTCGATGACTACAAGAAGTGGACCAAGGAATACCTCGGCGGCGAGATCGGCGGGGAGTGAATCCGATCTGCGTCCAAAGGTAGTATTTCCCATAAAAATACAACGATTTTACAACACCCCCCCCACACCTCCTCCCTCTCCCCAGAGGGGAGAGGGAGGAGGTGTGGGGGAACAGAATTATCCGCGGAATTCCCATCTTAAATACAACTTCAACGGGTATTTCTCGATTTTCTAATCTTGCATTGTCGCCAAGAAAAGTAATCAAAAGTCAGCATCCGGAAAGTTGTATCGCCGCCCTCACCATGCGCTCCAGCGCGTCGAGAAAACGCGATTTGTCTTTCGCCGTAAACGTGGGATTTAACCCCCGGATCTCACCCGTCTCGCGCAAATGCGCGGTCAGATCGCGCATCGCCAGGGCGACGCCGATGCCGGCTTCGGTGAACGGCTTGCCCGTCGGTCCCAACACCTGGGCGCCGCGTTCGATGCAGCGCGCCGCCAGCGGGATATCGGCGGCAATCGCGATGTCGCCCGGCCCGATGTGCTCGGCGATCCAATTGTCGGCGGAGTCTGGCGTCGCCGGCACCACCACGCGGTTGACCGTCTTCTCATCGCCGATGCGCATCCAGCTATTGCCGACCATGTGCACGCGCAGGCCATGGCGTTCGGCGACGCGCAGCACCTCGGCCTTGACCGGGCAGGCATCGGCGTCGACATAGATTTCGGTCACGCCCCGGCCCCTGCCGCCTCGCGCTTCAGTTCCAATTCCAGCCATTGGTCCTCGGCCTTGGCCAAGGCCGCCTCGGCCTTCTGCAAGGCCGCCACCGCCTGGTCGAGGGCCGCCGGATCGCGCTGATAAAGGTCCTTATCGGCCAGAACGGCGCGCTGACTTTCGATGGTCCGCTGCAGGTCGGCCATGCGCCGCGGCAGCGTCTCCAATGCATGCTTGTCCTTGAAGCTGAGCTTGCCCTGGCGCGGTGCCGGGGCGGCCGGCTTGGTCGGTTTGGCGGTTTTGGCCGGCGGCGGGACAGGGGTCTCCCCCGACTTGCCGTGCAGCGGGCGGCCGTCGCGCTGCGCCATCATGTCGGAATGGCCGCCGGCGTATTCCACCCAGCGTCCCGCGCCGTCCCAGGCCAGGGTCGAGGTCACCACCCGGTCGAGGAAATCGCGGTCATGGCTGACCAGCAGCACGGTACCGGCGTAATCGGCCAGCATTTCCTGCAACAGATCGAGGGTTTCCAGGTCGAGATCGTTGGTCGGCTCGTCGAGCACCAGCAGGTTCGATGGCCGGGCCAGGGCGCGGGCTAGCATCAGCCGACCGCGCTCGCCGCCCGACAGCGCCGCGACCGGCGTGCGCTGCTGCTCGGGCGCGAACAGGAAATCCTTCATGTAGCCGATGACGTGGCGCATCTCGCCGCCGACCGCCACCATGTCGCCATGGCCGCCGGTCAGGGCGTCGATCAACGTGGTTTCCGGGGCCAGGCTTTCGCGGCGTTGGTCGAGTGTCACCATCTGCAAGTTGGCGCCCAGCCGCACGCTGCCCGCATCCGGCGCCAAGGCTCCGGTCAACAGGTTGAGCAGCGTCGTCTTGCCCGCCCCATTCGGCCCGACGATGCCGATGCGGTCGCCACGCAGCACCCGCAAGCTGACGTCGCTGACCACCGCCACCTCGCCGTACGACTTCGAAACACTTTTCGCTTCGGCCACCAGCCGCCCCGACAGGTTGCCCTCGGTACCGGTCAGGCTGACCGTGCCGCCGGCGCTGCGTTGCGCCCGCCGATCGTCGCGCAGCGAGAACAGCGCCCTGAGGCGGCCCTGATTGCGCTTGCGCCGGGCGGTCACGCCCTTGTGCAGCCACTCGGTCTCGGCGGCGATCTTGCGGTCGAGCTTGTGGCGTTCGGTTTCCTCCTGCTCCAGGCGCATGTCGCGCCAGGCCTCGAATTCGGCGAAGCCGCGCTCCAGCCGATGGGTGACGCCGCGGCTTAGCCAGACCGTGGTACGCGACAGATGCTCCAGGAACCGCCGGTCATGGCTGATCAGCACCAATGCGCTGCGACTGCCCTTCAGTTCGGCTTCCAGCCATTCGATGGCTGGCAGATCCAGGTGGTTGGTCGGCTCGTCGAGCAGCAGAATGTCCGGCTCCGGCGCCAGCACGCGGGCCAGGGCGCAGCGCCGGGCCTCGCCGCCCGACAGCCGTGCCGGGTCTTCGTTGCCGCTCAATCCCAACTGCTCCAACAGGTAATGGGCGCGATAGGACATGTCGCCCGGGGCCAGACCGGCTTCCACATAGGCCAGCGCTGTGGCGAAGCCGCCGAGGTCCGGCTCCTGCGCCAGATAGCGCAAGGTGACGCCGGGCTGCACGAAACGTTCCCCGGCATCCATGTCGATCAGGCCGGCGGCAATCTTCAACAGCGTCGATTTGCCCGAGCCGTTGCGCCCGACCAGGCACAATCGCTCGCCGGCCGATACGCATAGCTCGGCCCCTTCCATCAGCGGCGTACCGCCGAAGGTCAGGTGAATATTGCGCAACATGAGAATGGGGGGCGCCATGGCGCCCCGGTGTAGCGTTGCCGGTCGGAAGCGGCAAGCCCTGATGCAGGCCAACCGCCGCGACGAGGTGGCAGGCCGGCATTGCCGAGGGTGGCTGGCTTTTGCTGCGCCGCGATATAGAATATCCAGGCATGGAAATCGACTTTAAAAAGGCGCGCTCGACAAGGGCGGAACGGGCGGTGGAACGGGCATGTGCCCTTTCAGCGGCTTTGCTCCTGGCCGCCTGCGCGCTCGGCGAACCGTCACCCCCGGCAGCGCCGGAGCGCCTTTTACCGACCGATCTGGCGACCCCCGCCACCGTACCCGAAGCGAAGCCCGCGGCGGTTGAAAGGGTGCCGCCGCCGCCGCAGCCGCTGCCGCCGTATGCGGCCCCGCCACCGCCGAAGCCGCCATTCCTACAGTCCGCGGCGCTGCCGCAGGCAACTGTCACGCCAGTCCAGCCGGTGCTGCCGATGCCCCGCCCGGCGGCACGTCGCGCGGCGCGATCCAGCAGCCGATTCCCTGGTCCTCCAGGAACGCGGCAATGCGGAAGGCGGTTTCCCGATCCGGGCTGGCGTAACTGACGAAGGCCTCTGCCACCGATGTCACCTCATGACGTCAACCGTCGCAGACTAGCGGTTTCTCCGCGGACGGGTAAGGGCCACTCTTGCTCCGCGTCATCGTGGCGCGCTACGTTGGGTCAACGCCTCTTGCCCGGGGCCGCGTAACCTCCATTGCCAACCGCCCGGGGAACACCCAAGGAGTTCGTCATGCCGCAGCGCAAGATACCCGCCGTTTTCATTCGCGGCGGTGCATCGAAAGGCGTCTTCTTTCATGAACGCGATCTGCCGCAGGACCAGGCGGCACGCGACGCCATTTTTCTCGAGGTGCTGGGCAGCCCCGATCCCTACGAGCGCCAATTGAACGGCATGGGCGGCGGTCTGTCGTCGTTGTCGAAGATCGTCATCGTCAAGAAGTCGGAGCGCGACGATGCCGACGTCGATTACACCTTCGGCCAGGTATCGGTCGATCAACCGGTCGTCGCCTACGACACCGCCTGCGGCAGCCTGTCCACCGCCGTCGGCGCCTTCGCCATCGATGAAGGCTTGATCGGCGCCACTGATGGCGAGAACCGCGTGCGTGTTTACATGACCAACGTCGACAAGCACTACCACGCCCGCTTCGCGGTGAAGAACGGCAAGACCGTGGAACGCGGCGATTTCACCGTTCCCGGCGTTGGCGGTGGCGGCGCCAAGGTAGCGCTCGATTATATGGAGCCGGGCGGTGCCATCACGGGCAGCCTGTTGCCCAGCGGTCGCGTGCGCGACACGGTCGAGGTCGCCGGCATCGGCAAGGTCGAAGTCTCCATGGTCGATGCCTCCAACGCCCTTTCATTCGTGCGCGCCGAGGACCTGGGCTGCAAGGGAACCGAACTCCCCGATGAGCTGGAAGCCATGCCGAACCTGCTGTCGCGCCTGGATTCGATCCGCCGCCAGTGCGGTGTGCTGATGCGGCTGGCCAACCGGCCGGAAGATGTTGGCCTTGCCAATCCCAAGGTGGTGATGGTGTCGCGTCCGGCCGACTTCACAGCGACCGACGGCACGCGCTACGCCGCCGCCGACCACGATATCGCCACCCGCGTCGTCAGCATGGGGCGGATCAACCGCACTAGCCCGTTGACCGGCGCGATGTGCACGGGCGTTGCCGCCCGCATCGAAGGCTCGATTCCGCACGAACTGGCAACCCAGGGCTCGCCCATCCGGGTGGCCAATCCGGCGGGCCTGTTCCCGATCGAGGCCAATGTCCAACGCGACGCGCAAGGTACCTACCGGGCGCCGTCGGTGACGGTTTTCTCGACTCAGCGCCGCTTGATGGAGGGCTTTGTCCTGGTCAACGGTGACTGAACGACCAGCCTTCATCAGCGGCAAAAAAAGGGGGATACGATGGCGGACGATCTCAAGACGATGGTGGTCAATCACCTCAAACGCAAACTTCAGGCCGGTAAAACCTGCATCCAGGTTTCCGTGCGCAGCAGCAAATCCATCGATGTGATCCTGGCGCTCGAAGCGGCGGGCTACGACAGCTATCACGTCGATCTGGAGCATGGGAACCTGACCCTGCCCGAAGCCGGGCAGCTCTGCACCGCCGGGTTGCTGGTCGGCGTGACGCCCATCGTCCGCCTGCCGGGCCACGATCCGTTCATGGCCGCGGCCGCGCTCGACCTTGGCGCCATGGGCATCATCGCGCCGCATCTCGGCACGCCGGCAGAGGCCAAGCGCATGGTCGATGCCTGCATGTATCCGCCGAAGGGCCACCGCTCGGCATCCAGCACCATTCCGCAGCTGCGCTATCGCACCTGGCCCGTCGACGAGGTGCGCGCCCATCTCAACACGCAGACGATGGTCATCCCGCAGATCGAGACGGAACAGGGTGTCGCCAACGCCGCCGATATCGCCGCCATCGACGGCATCGACATGCTGCTGATGGGGATGAGCGACCTGACCGCCGACATGGGTATCGCCGGCCAGGTCGGCAGCGACCGGGCTTTGAAGGCCATCGAGGCGTGTATCGCCGGGGCGAAGAAACACGGTAAATTCCTGGGCGTCGCCGGCATTTCCGGGCCGATGACCTTGGTCAAGACAGTCCATCAGATGGGCGCGCAGCTGATCTCCACCGGCACCGATACGGGAGCGATGCTCAGCGCCTTTCGCCAGAATGTGAAGGACATCCGCGCCTTCACCGGTTGACGCCCGAGCGTCGCGTCATCGACAACCACAGAGCAGGAGACACGTCATGGGAGCGAGACAGAAGAGTATCGAAATCAAAGGCCACGGCCACAAGAGCGCGACGCCGATGGCCTGCCGCGTCGGCCCCGTGCTGGCGACGTCAGGGGTGAACGGCAAGAACGTCAAAACCGGCGAGATCTCGAAGGACCCCGACCAGCAGACCAAGCATGCCTTCGTCAACATGGCGGCCGTGATGAAGGAAGGCGGCATGGATATGGGCGACATCGTCAAGATGTCGATCATCATCACCGACGAGACCTTCAAGGACTCGATCGAAAAGCACTGGAAGAAGGTCTATCCCGACAAGGCGAAGAGCCCGGCGCGGAACACCGTCGTTGGCCCGTTGAACAACGGCGCGCGCATCCGCCTCGAGGCCTTGGCGGTTTCCAAGGACCTGAAGTAACCTGATACCGCTTAGCCCTCCCCGCGCCACCTGCGCGGGGAGGTGTGAAGAGAGAATGCCGCCGCGACGCTTTGCCGCGTCTGCCAACATCTCTATCGTGTGCCGCGACCGCAGCGGGCGGGAGCGACAAAACCTCGGGAGGCTATGATGGCGAGCAAGAAAATCGAAGCACTGGCAGACTGGCTGTTCGACGTGACCAAGGGCAAGAAGCCCTGGCAGGACATCCTGGAGAAAGACCCCAAGCTCTCCATCGACGATGCCTATGCGGTCCAATTCGCGCTGATGAAGCGCATCCAAAAAGCCGGCGATCCGGTCATCGGCTACAAGGCGGCGCTGACCAGCATCGCCATGCAGAAGGAACGCGGCGTCGACGAGCCGATCATGGGCGCCTTGTTGCAATCGGCGCTGCGCCAGGAAAGTGACGTCATCGACATCGTCAAGAATGCCCGCAACGCGGTTGAGGCCGAGGTCGGCGTGCTGCTCAAGAAGGACCTGGAAGGCCCGGGCGTGACGCCCTACGACGCCTATAACGCCGTCGAATGCTACATGGCCGCCATCGAAGTCGCGGTCGCCGCCAGTGGCGGCAAGCGCAGCCACCACATGGGCATCGCCGGCCAGAAGACCACCGGCACCGTGCTGTTCGGCAGCAATATGGTGTCGCCGCGCGGCATCGATCTGAAGGTCGAAGGCACCGTGCTCAGCATCAACGGCCAGGTGCGGGCTTCCGCTACCGCCGTCGAGGTGCTCGGCAATCCACTCAATTCCATCGCCTACATCGCCAACCGGGCGGCGGCCAACGGCGAGAAACTGAAGGCTGGCATGGTGCTGATCACCGGCTCCATCTGTCCGGCCTTCGAGGTGAAGTCCGGCGACGAATCACGCATGGATTTCACCAACCTCGGCACGGTTTCCTGCCGCTTCAAGTAAGACGGCACAGTTCCAACCTCATCCTGAGGAGCGCCAAAGGCGCGTCTCGAAGGATGGGCAAAGGCCTCGGCGCCAGCCCACCCTTCGAGACGGCGCCTCACGCCTCCTCAGGGTGAGGCGGAGGTGCCGGTTGGGCGTGTCTTACTTCGTCCCGAACAGCCGGTCCCCGGCGTCGCCGAGACCGGGCAGGATGTAGCCGTGGTCGTTGAGCTGGCGGTCGATGGCGGCGACGTAGACCGGCACGTCGGGATGGGCCGCGGCGAAGGCCGCGATGCCTTCCGGAGCGGCCAGCAGGGCGACGAACTTAAGGCGCTTGGCGCCGGCTTGTTTGACCCGCTGCACGGCGGCCACCGCTGAATTGCCAGTGGCCAGCATCGGATCGACGATGACGCATAACCGTTCGTCCAGGCGGTCAGGTAGCTTCAGGTAATATTCCACGGCTTCCAACGTCTTCGGATCGCGATAGAGGCCGACGTGGCCGACACGGGCCGAGGGCACCAGATCGAGCATGCCGGCAAGCAAGCCTTCGCCGGCCCGCAGGATGGACACGAAGCAGAGCTTCTTGCCTTCCAACCGGGGGGCTCGTGTGGTTTCCAACGGCGTCGTGACCGCGACCATCTCGGTTTCCAGGTCGCGCAGCACCTCGTAGCCGAGCAACAGACCGATCTCGCGCAATAACTGGCGGAACTGCGACGTCGGCACGCCGGCGTCGCGCATCAGCGTCAGCTTGTGGCGGATCAGCGGATGATCGACGACGATGGCATGGCCGGCGGTCATAACCTCTGCGTCAGCCGCCCTTCGCCTGTTGAATCGCCCGCCACACCCGCTCCGGCGTCGCCGGCATCTCCAGCCGCCCGGCGCCGAGCGGTGCGATGGCGTTGTTGACCGCGTTCATCACCACGGCCAAGGCGCCCACCGTGCCCGACTCGCCGACGCCCTTGACCCCCAACGGGTTGGTCTTGGTCGGCACCGGATGGTCGGAAACATCAATGTAGCAGAAGTCGTCGGCGCGCGGCATGGCATAGTCCATGAACGAGCCGGACAGCAACTGACCATTGCTGCCGTCGTAGACCATCTGCTCCATCAGCGCCTGACCGGCGCCCTGGGCGATACCGCCGTGGACCTGACCCTTGACCAGAAGCGGATTGAGTTCGACCCCGCAATCGTCGACGACGGTATAGCGGTCCATCCGCACCTCGCCGGTTTCCGGTGTGATCTCCACCTCGCAGATATGGCAGCTATTGGGGTAGTTGGCTTCGTCCGGCAGGTAGGTGGTGAATTCCTGCAATCCGAGCTCCGCACCTTCCGGCAGCTTGGCCGGATCGAAGGCGGCCTTGACCGTATCGACGAAGGAAACCTTGCGGTCGGTACCGGCGACCTTGAACTCGCCGTTTTCGAAGACGACGTCCTCGATGGCGGTTTCCATCAGGTGGGCGGCGATCTTGCGGGTCTTGTCGATGACCTTGCCGCTGACGATATGCACCGCCGTGCCGCCGATTGCCGCCGTGCGCGAACCGCCGGTGCCGGTGCCGATCGCCAACTGTTCGGTATCGCCTTCGACCAAACGCACCGCTTCCGGCGCCAGACCGAGCGCGCTGCACATGATCTGCTTGTAGACCGTCTCATGGCCCTGGCCGTGCGGAGTCGAGCCGACCAGCAGGGTCACCGATCCCGACGGATCGAAACGCACTTCGGCGCTTTCGCCGGTCTGCGGCTTGGACGCCACCTCGATGGTGCAGGACAGGCCGACGCCGCGCAGCTTGCCGCTGGCTTCCGACTGTTTGCGCCGCGCTTCGAAGCCGGTGTAGTCGGCCTTCTTCAGCGCCTTGTCGATAAGGGTTTCAAACTCGCCGCAGTCGTAGGTGTAAACCAGCGCCGTCTTATAGGGCATGGCCGACGGCGGGATCAGATTGCGCTTGCGGATGTCGAGCGGCGACATCTTCAGCTTCTGGGCCGCCATGTCGATCAGGCTTTCGATGACGTAAGACGCTTCCGGCCGCCCGGCGCCGCGATAGGCCGAGGTCGGCTGGGTGTTGGTGAATACGGCCGAAACCTCGACATGGGCCGCGGCGATGCGATAGACCCCAACCAGTCCGCCGATGTTGTTGGTCGGCGGACCGAAGCCGCCGCTCGACATATAGCCACCCAGGTTGGCAATGGTGTTGACCCGGAGCGCCAGGAAGTTGCCTTCGGCGTCGAGCGCCAATTCGCCGGTGGTGATGTTATCGCGGCAATGATCGTCGGAAATGAAGCCTTCGCTGCGGTCGGACCGCCACTTCACCGGCCGGCCGACGCGCTTGGCCGCCCAGGCGGCAAGGATCATTTCCGGATACAGCGCGCCCTTCATGCCGAAGGAGCCGCCCATGTCGCCGGTGACGATGCGCAGCCGGTTTTCCGGAATCTTCAGGATGTTTTTGGCGATGCTGGTGCGGTTGGCGAAGGGCCGCTGGATGCCGGCATGGATGGTGTATTTGCCCTCGCCTTCGTCGTAGTAGGCGAGGGTGCCGCGCGGTTCCATGGTATTGGCGTTGATGCGGCTGATGACGAAGCGATGGGAGATAACGTGCGCCGCCTTGGCGACGGCGGCATCCGTGGCTGCCTTATTGCCGGCACGGTAGACGAAGCTTTCGTTGTCCGCGCAGTCCTTCCAGATCGGTGGCATCTGCCGCGCCTTCTCGGCGTCGGTGAAGGCGGGCAGAACGGTGTAGTCGATCTCGACCAATTCTGCGGCGTCGCGGGCGTCGGCCAGGGTCTCGGCGACGACAACGGCGACGACCTGACCCAGGTGGCGCACCCCGTCCTTGGTCAGGCACGGCCGTGGCGGGCGGTACATGGGCGCGCCGTCGCGCCGCTTCAATGTGGCGCCGCCGCCGATGTTGCCCAATCCGTCGGCGGCATAGTCCGCGCCGGTGAGCACGGCGACCACACCCGGCGCCTTCAGGGCGGCGCTGGTGTCGATGCTGCGGATCTCGGCATGGGCGTGGGGCGAGCGCAGCATGAAGGCATGGGTCTGGTGGGGCATGCTGACGTCGTCGACGTAGCGGCCGCGGCCCTTCAACAGGCGGGGGTCTTCGGTGCGCGGCACCGACTGGCCGATGGCATATTTCAGCATGGGTGATTCCTCCCAGATTTTTTCAATGCTAGGGGAGGAGATTAGCGCGGATGGCGCGACAGGGTCGAGTGCTGCGTGGCCCTTCGGTCACGATTGTCGGGGTTGCTGGACAAGACGGGCCAACAGGCGCAGGAATCGGGCGATTTTGTCCTTTCCATCGCCTTGTCCGCCAAGGAAACCGTCATCATGTCCGTCAGCCACGGCCGCGAATTCCTCAGCATACCCGGTCCCACCACGGTCCCCGATGCCGTGTTGCAGGCCATGCATCGACCGGCTGTCGACATCTATGGCGGCGAACTGGTCGGCATCACCGACAGCTGCCTGGCCGACATTGGCCGCATCATGGGCACCGCGGGCAGCACCTATATCTATATCGCCAATGGCCATGGCGCCTGGGAAGCGGCGCTGACCAATGTGCTGTCGCGCGGCGACAAGGTCCTGGTGCTCGAAAGCGGCCGCTTTGCCGTCGGTTGGGGCGGCATGGCCGAAATCATGGGCATCGAGGTGGAAACCCTGCCCGGCGATTGGCGCCGCGCCGTCGACCCGGCGGCGTTGCAAGCACGTCTGCAGGCCGACCGCTCAGGCGCTATCAAGGCCATCCTGGTGGTGCAGGTCGATACCGCTTCGGGTGTCGTCAACGACTTGCCGGCGATCCGCCAGGCCATCGATGCCGCCGGCCATGGGGCGCTGCTGTTGGTCGATACCATCGCCTCCCTCGCCACCATGCCCTATGCGATGGATGCTTGGGGCATCGACGTGACTGTCGCCGCTTCGCAAAAGGGCTTGATGATGTCGCCTGGCCTAGGCTTCGTCGGCGTCGGCGAGAAGGCGCGCCGGGCCTATGAGTCAGCCGGCCTGCGCACCCGCTATTGGGATTGGGGCTTCCGCGACGGACCGGTGCACTACATGAAGTATTGTGGCACGCCGCCGGTGCATCTGCTGTTCGGCCTGCGCCGGGCGCTCGACCTGATCTTCGAGGAGGGCATCGATCAAGTGCTCAAGCGCCACCGCCTGCTGGCATCCGCCGTGCGCGCCGCCATCGGTGTCTGGAGCGAGGCGGGCGGGCTCGCCTTCAACGTTGTCGAGCCGCATCAACGCGCCGATTCGGTAACGCCCATCCAGGTCGCCGCCGGGCACGATCCGCGCGCCATCCTCGATTATTGCAAGAACAACTGCGGCGTGACGCTGGGCGTCGGCCTTGGCGAACTGGACGGCAAGGGCTTTCGCATCGCGCATATGGGACACGTTAACGCGCCGATGATCCTGGGCACCCTGGGCGCTGTGGAAATGGCGCTCTGCGCACTCGGCATTCCGCACGGCAAGGGTGGAATGCAGGCGGCTATCGAGAGTTTGGCCCGCGCCGTTCCGGCCTGAGGGGTGTCTGCCGGGAAGCGAGCATCGATGCCGTCATCCATGCCAATGTTGACCTTGTCCTAGGAGCATTCCTTGCAGGATTCCGCTTCGTCCTGGAACCGCCGCGTCTGGCGGATGGCCGGGCCGATCATTCTTTCCAGCATCTCGGTGCCCCTGCTCGGCGCCGTGGATGCGGCCGTGGTCGGTCAGCTTTCCGGGGCCGAGCAGATCGCCGCCGTCGGCGCCGGCACGACCATCTTCAACGTCCTGTTCCAGTCGCTCCTGTTTCTACGCATGGGAACGTCGGGCCTTACCGCGCAGGCGGTCGGCGCCAAGGACGGCGATGAGATCCGCGCCGCCTTGGGCCGTCCCATCGGCCTGGCTATGGTCATCGCCTTCGTGATGATCGCGCTGCAGGTTCCCATCGCCTGGGCCGCCTTCGCCGCTATCGGGGCATCGGAGGCGGTCAGCGATCTGGCCCGTGACTACTTTGCCATCCGCATCTGGGTGGCCCCGGCGATGCTGTGCAACCTGGCCTTGGTGGGCTGGTTCATCGGCGTGCAGAACGCACGGGCCGTTCTCGGCCTGCAAGTGCTGATCAACGGCATCAACGTCAGCCTCGATTTCGCTTTCGCGCTGGGGCTGGGTTGGGGGGTTGTCGGCGTCGCCTGGGCTTCGCTGACGGCGCAATACGTGGGCTTCGGCATCGGACTGCTGGTGGCTCGCAACCGGCTGCGTCATGTCGAAGGTGAGTGGCGCTGGGACTTGTTGCGCCGCGCCCAGCCGTTAAAGCGCATGCTCAACGTTAACGGCGACATTTTTCTGCGCACCATCTGCCTGGCCGGATGCATGGCGACGATCACCGCCATCGGCGCGCGCAGCGGCGATCTGGTGCTGGCCGCCAACACGATCATGCTCAGCCTGACCTTCGTTGCCACCTACGGTTTAGACGGTTTCGCCCATGCCGTCGCGGCGCTGGCCGGCAGTGCCGCCGGGGCCGGGGACCGCGCGCAGTTCCGTACCGCTGTCCGCTACTGCGGGGGTTGGGCGGTCGGCATCGCTATCTTCATGTCGGCGGTCTATCTGATCGCCGGCCCTTCGATCATCGATGCGATGACCGAGGACGCCGCCGTGCGTGCCCTATGCCGGGACTATCTGCCCTGGGTTGTCGCCGGGCCGCTCTATTCGGTCTGGTGCTTCCTGCTCGATGGGGTGTTTACCGGCGCGACGCGGGCGCGTGACATGCGCAACATGGCGTTTCTGTCGGCCCTGGCCTTCATCGCCAGCACACTTGTCTTCGTGCCGTGGCTGGGCAACCACGGCCTATGGCTATCCTATGTGATCTTCATGCTGACCCGGGCCGTGACCTTAGGGTCGCGCTATCCGGCCTTGGAGCGCAGCATCGGGGCGACGGCCTAGCTCAAGGCAGCCGCCCCGCTGGCCCGTTACGCGATGACCTTGGCCTGGCGCAGGGCGTCGAGGGCCGCCGCGTCGTAGCCCAACAGGTGGGACAGGATTTCGTCGGTATGCTGCCCCGGCGTCGGCACCGGTCCGATCTGGCCGGGGGTGGCCGACATCTTCACGGCGACGCCGGGCAGGTGGATTTCGCCGCAAACCGGATCGTCCGTCTTCACCATCATTTCGCGTTCCCAAACGTGCGGGTCCGCCACTACCTGGGGGATGGTGCGCACGGGGGCGGCGGGGAGTTCCGCTTTGGTCATGATATCGACGATCTCGTCCATGCCGTGCTTGGCGCACCAGTCGTCGACCAGCTTGCGCCGGGTGGCGGCATCAGCCTT
>CAMCUA010000074.1 GCA_945878455.1 Asaia bogorensis
CATCGACATGGACAAGTTCCTGACCGATCCGATTCCGCCGGAACGGCTGCAACGGTTGTTCGAGGAAATACCGACACGCAGCCAGGCCAAGACCAGTATCCCGGAAGGCCGCGCCGCCTATTACGTGGCGCAGGCCTGGGCGGCTTTCCACGAGGCCATCGTCAGCGGCACGCCCTATGCCCCCAGCTTCAAAGAAGGCTTGAAAATCCACGATATTTTGGATGCCAGCGAACGTTCGGTGGCACGCCGCGGCTGGGCCGACGTGGATTACGCCAACCTGGAGCCCTGCCGTGCGTGATCCGTTGCGCATCGGCGCCGGTGCCGGATTCGCCGACGACCGCATCGCCCCGGCGGTCGAGCTGGCGGCCAGCGGCGCCATCGACTGGCTGGTCTTCGAATGCCTGGCCGAACGCACGGTGGCGCGCGAGAATCAGACCCGGCGGAAAAATCCCGAGCTGGGCTATACCCCCTATCTGCCACTGCGCTTCGAAGCCGTGCTGCCCGACTGCCTGAAGCACGGCACGCGCATTCTGACCAATATGGGCGCCGCCAATCCGCCGGCGGCGGCGCGCGCCACCCGGCGCATCGCCCGCGAGCTGGGCTTGGGCGAGGTGGCTTGTGCCGTCGTCCAGGGCGACGACGTCAGCGAACTGGTGCGCCGGCGCGGCGACCTGCCCATCCTGGAGAACGGCGAGCCGGTGGAAAGCCTGTTGCCGCGCATGGTGTCAGCCAATGCCTATCTGGGCGCCGACGTGGTCCGCCAGGCGCTGGCCTTGGGCGCCCCGGTGACGGTTACCGGCCGGGTCGCCGATCCGTCGTTGTTCCTGGCCCCGGCGCTGTATCACTTCGGCTGGGATTACGAAGACTGGCATCGGTTGGCGGCGGGAACTGCGGCGGGCCACCTGCTGGAATGCGCCGCCCAGGTGACCGGCGGCTGTTTCGCCGATCCGGGCAAGAAGGACGTCGAGGACCTGGCCCGCTGCGGCTTTCCCATCGGCGAGATCGCGGCCGACGGCGGCGTCGTCATCACCAAGCTGCAGGCCAGCGGCGGGCGGGTAGACGCCGCCACCTGCACCGAGCAGCTGCTGTACGAGATGCACGACCCGGCGTCCTACATCACGCCCGACTGCGTGCTCGACATCACCGACGTCGAACTGACCACCGACGGCAAGAACCGGGTGCGGGTCAGCGGCATGCGCGGCTGGCCGCGCACCCCCTTTTACAAAGTCACCGTCGGCTATACCGACGGCTATATCGGCGAAGGCCAGGTGAGCTATGCCGGCATCAACGCCGTGGGCCGCGCCCGGTTGTGCGCCGAGGTGGTACAGGAACGCCTGCGCCTGCGCGGCTTTAGCTATTCCGAGACGCGGGTCGACCTGATCGGCATATCGAGCCTGCACGGCGAACGGCCCAACCAGCCCGAGCCCTATGAAGTGCGGCTGCGCATCGCCTGTCGCACGGAGGACCGCAAGGCGGCCGAGGCGGTCGGCTTCGAAACGCGGGCCATGCACGTCAACGGACCGGCCGGCGGGGGTGGCGCCTCCGAGCCGTCGGTGCGCGAAGTGCTGGCCGTGCAATCGCTGCTGCTGCCGCGTGAGCTGGTGCGGCCGGAAGTCTTCCTGGAGGTGGGCAGCCGATGACACGGGTTTACGACCTTGGCCACGCACGGGCCGGCGACAAAGGCGACACATCGAGCATCGTCGTCGTCGCCTACGACGCGGCGGCCTGGGAGACCTTGCGCCGCGAGCTGACGGCGGAACGGGTGATGGCGGCCTATGCCCATATCGCCAAGGGACCGGTCACCCGTTACGAGCTGCCGAAGCTCAGGGCGCTCAATTTCGTCATCGAACGGGCCTTGGGCGGCGGCGTTACCCGGTCGCTGGCCCAGGATATGCACGGCAAGAGCCTGAGCACCCTGATCCTGACCATCGAGCTGCCGGACGGCAATCGACCGTAACGGCTCGCGTTTCGCAGGATTCATGACAGAATGACCGCGGCTTCACCAATGGGGAGACACGCCAATGATGTCCGCCAAAAAAATGCTTTCCGCCGGTTTCGTTGCGGCCGCCCTCGTGCTGTGCGGCGCGGCGCCCTCCGTTGCGCTTACACCTGAGGAAATCTTCAACTACAAAGGCCCGGACCGCCAAAAGCTGCTGGAGGAAGGCGCCAAGAAGGAAGGCGAGTTGATCTGGTATTCCACCTTGAACGTGGACAGCGGATCGCGGCCGGTTACCGAAGCTTTCGCCAAGCGCTATCCCTTCTTGAAGGCAGAGTTCATCTTTTCGACAGCGGCCCAGAGCATGCAGCGCATGCAGGCGGAAAAACGCGCCAATTCGGTGCGCGTCGACGCGGTTGCCGCCGGCAATGTCGACAGCCTGAGCGGCTCGGGCCTGTTGCAACAATTCTGGTCGCCGAAGCTCGCCGAATACCACCCGGACTATATCGACAAGGCCGGCGAGTGGATCGGCTTTCGCTCCGGCTGGGTCGGCATCGCCTGGAACACCAACCTGGTGAAACCGGCGGAAGCGCCGAAGTCGTGGGAAGACCTGATCAACATCGATCCCAAGTTCAAGGGCAAGTTGATCTGGCCGAATACGGCCGTTTCCGGCGGGCCGCGCCTGATCACCCACTGGCGGCTGATGTGGGGCGAGGACAAGGCCCTGGAATTCATCAAGCAGTTGGCCAAGCTCGACATCCGCACCTCGCTCGGCTCGACCAACGAGGTCATCGATCAGACGGTTTTGGGCGAATACGCCTTTTCCTTCGCCTCGGCGATGCACGCCGTCGCCCGCCTGAAGGCCGACGGCGCACCCCTCGACGGCGCCAACTTCGAACCGGCGCTGACCAAGACCAGCGGCTTCGCCCTGTTGAAGGGCTCGCCGCATCCGCATGCGGCCATGCTGTTCATGGATTGGATGCTGGATGTCGACGGCGGCCAGAAGGCCTTGGTCGAAGCCGGCTATAACCCGTCGCACCCGAAGGCCGAACCGCTACCGGAACTGCGCTGGACGGTACCGGCCCTGAACAACCAAAAGGAATTGGTGGTGGACGCGGTGAAAGAGGCACAGATGACGGCGAAATCGGTCGAGCTATTCAAGACCTACTTCCGCGGCGAATGAACCGAACCTAGGCGACGCGGACGACATCCGAGACAACCGATGCTGCGACAAGGATGTCGTCCGTGACGGCCATGACGACCAGCAACGCCCCCGCCGCCGCGATCCTGCCGGCCCGACCGCGGCTTAAAGTCTCGCCGGTGGTTTTGCTGCTGGCGGGCGTTTTGCTGCTGATGGTCGTGCCACCGATCCTTTATCTGATCCAGACCAGCTTCTATACGACGACGCTGCTCGGGGCGCGGGGCGACTTCACCTTCGACTACTGGACCGGACTGTTCGAAAGTCCGCTGTTCGGCCGCGCCGTGCGCAACACCGCCATCTATGCCGTGGCCTCGGCCTTGCTGGCCATCGTGCTTGGCGTCGGCCAGGCCTGGATCGTCGAGCGGACCGACACGCCGGGGCGGCGATACGTCTTTCTGTTTTCCATCGTTTCGCTGGGTATTCCGGGCGTGCTTTACACGGTGGCCTGGATCCTGATCTTCGGCAATTCCGGCCCGGTCAACGAAGCCCTGATGTGGCTGACCAGCAGCAAGGAGCCGGTGTTTCGCGTCTATTCCCTCACCGGCATGATCATTATCGAGGCGATCAACTGGGCGCCGTTGGCCTTCCTGCTGACCTCGTCGGTGTTCCGTTCGGCCGACGCCTCGTTCGAGGAGGCCTCGATGATGTCGGGCGCCAGCATTCCGCGCACCTTTCGCGACATCACCTTGAAGCTGGCCTTGCCAGCGGTGCTGGCCGTGGCCCTGCTGATCGTCATCCGGGCCTTCGAATCCTATGAGATTCCGGCCCTGGTCGGCATGCCCGGCAACGTCTTCGTGCTGACCACGGAAATCACCACGGATTACCAGACGTCGATCCCGCCCAATCACGGCCGGGCCGGCGCCTTTTCCATGGGCCTGCTGGCCATCGTCATGGTGCTTCTGCACTTTTACGGGCGGCTGTCGCGGCGCGCCGAACGCTATCAGACCATCACCGGCAAAGGCTATCGGCCACGGCCGATCCATCTCGGCAGGCTGCGCTATCTGACGGCGGGATTCCTCATCCTGTTCTTCTTCACCATCATCGTGCTGCCGGTGGGCATCCTGATCTGGATGTCCTTGATGCCCTATATCCAGCACGTCAGCATCGCCGGGTTGAAGCTGTTGACGCTGAACAACTACCGCACCGTGCTCGGCACCGTTTCGTTCATGGGGGCCGTCTGGAACACATTGTTGCTGGGCATCGGCACGGCGACCCTGACGTCGCTGTTCACGGTGCTCTGCGCCTGGTTCGTGGTGCGCCGTTATCGCGGTTCCTGGCTGATCGACCAGTTGATCACCATCCCGCTGGTCTTCCCGGCCATCGTGCTCGGCGTCGCCATGCTGGAGCTGTTTCTGCAGATGCCGTTTCCGATTTACGGCACGCTGCTGTCGATCATCTATGCCTCGTGGATCCGCTACATGCCGTATGGCATGCGCTATGCCTTCGCCGGCATCATTCAGATCCATACGGAGCTGGAGCAGGCATCAGCCATCTCGGGCGCCGGCCAGTTCACCACCTTCATGCGTATTGTCCTGCCGCTGGTGGCGCCCGCACTGACCACGGGCTGGCTGTTCGTGTTCCTGCTGTCGGTGGGATCGCTGTCGCTGCCGATCCTGTTGATCGGCCCGCATTCGCGCGTCATCTCGGTGGTGCTCTACGACGTCTGGGAAAGCGGCGGCGTCATCGAAGTCGCGGCCTTGGGGCTGCTGTGGACCGCGCTGATGACGCTGGTCGCCGCCGCCTTCTATATCATCGCCAAGCGCTTCGGCCTGACCGTCCGCTGAGAACGTCCGTCAAGAACCGCAGGCGCCGACGTTCAGAACGTCGGCGTCTTGATGTAGAGCAGCTCGCACGGTTCGATGGCGCGCAAGGCCACCGGGGCATCGTCGGTTTCGGTGCTGAAGGCGGAATGCCTGTCGTAGCTGGTATTGTCGTGGGTCATGACGCCTTCCTTGAGGAACAGCACCTCGGGCGCCGGTTCCTCGCCGAAGGATAGCGTCGCGCCCTTTTCGACCTGGATCAGGGCGACCTTGATCAGGCGTTCGGTGAAGGTGCCCAGGTGCTTGCGCGCCACGCCTGTCTGGTCCTTGTCCCTGCGCCAGTTGAAGGCCGCCGGGTTCATCATCACCAGGTCCTTGTAGCGGGCCGGCGGATATTCGGTCTTGCGCCCAAGCGCCTGTTCGAACACGGCTTCGGCAGAATCCTGATTGTGGCGGACGCCCTTGTCATCGACCCAGGTATAGACCCCGTCATTGAAGGTGCCCTTGGCGGCCAGCGCCTGAAAGGCGTCCTTGCGCTGGCGCATGCTCCAGTAGCCCTGGCCGCTGGTGCCGCCGAACTGCAAGGAGAACATCACCAGATTGCCGCTTTTGACCTGCGGGCCGTAATAGACTGATTCGGGGAAATAGGCGACCCAGCCGGCGGGCAGCACCTGATCCGTGCCGATGGTGTAGTCGCCGGAGAGCGGGTGGCGCACCTGTTCGAAGGTATGGCGATGGCGGGGCGCAACCCAATCGCCGCTGCCGCTGTCCTCGCCGCCGCCGAAGTTGGCCTTATAGTTGTTGGGCGCGCCTTCCTTGCCCAGCAGCAGCGTGCTGGTGTTGCGCGTACCGGTGCGCAGGTTGCCGACCTTGTCGTGGTAGTTGGGGCCGTCCTTCTGGGCGCTGGCGGAACTGGCTTGCATGACGATGCCTCCTCCGAAATAGAATCTTCCACCGACTAAGGAACGGGCGCGGCCCGGTGCAGCTTAGCCGTCCGAATTCCTGCGGGTGATCTTCAGATCGCCACCCGGCAACAGGTCGACGTGCATGGACCGCTTGAACTGCGTGGTCCGGGGCACCAAGTCGACACGCCGGTTGTCGCGCGGCTGGCGGCCGGAGATGTGCAGGATGTGCAGATCCTCGCCGCAGTCCACCGCCTCGAACCAATAGCGGGCGTTGCGCGGCATCAGCACGCCTTCCATCACGCCGTATTCGCCTGTCGGACCCTTGGCATCGTAAAACCGCACACGGCCCTTCAGCACCATCCAGAAACCGTCTTCGCCGGTATGGTAGTGCAGATTGTTTTCCCCGCCTTGCGGCACGATCTGCACCTGGGCACCGACCAGGTCGGATTTGGCCAGGTTGTAATAAGTCTTGGCGTCGGCGGGGCGGTCGTCCGGCAGATTGAAATGGAAGGGCTGCACGCGGGCCTCAGCCTCTTTGTGCATGGCCTCTTGGGAGGCCGGGTCGGCGAGTTCCTGAGCGCGTTGCGATGTATTGACGACGGTGGCCATGGCGGCGGTTCCTTTCAGAACGTCGGCAGCTTCATGTAAAGCAATTCGGAGGGTTCGACAGCAGTCAGCCCGACCGGCTTTTCGTCGGCTTCCGTGCCAAAAGCGGTATGCGCGGCATAGGTGCTGTTGTCGTGGCTGATGCGGCCTTCCTTAAGGAAGATCACCTCGGCCGAGGGTTCGGCACCGAAGGGCAGCGTGGCGCCCTTTTCCATGCGGACGAAGCCGATGCGCGCGTCGCGTTCGGAAAACGAACCTAAATGCTTGCGCGCAACGCCGGTGTGCTCGCGGTCCTTGATCCAGCTAAAGGCTGCCGGGTTCATCACGACGATGTCGCTGTAACGGGCTTCCGGATAATCCACCGGATGGCCGCGGGCTTCTTCCTCGACCGCTTCGGAGGCATCCTGATTGTGACGTTTGCCGTTTTCGTCGAGCCAGGTGTAGATGCCGTTCTCGAACTTGCCGCCCTTGGCCACCAGCCGGTCGAAGGCCTGCTTGCACTTTTGCATGCTCCAGTAGCCAAGCCCGCTCGGCCCGCCGAACTGCAACGACAGCATTTGCAGATTGCCGCTTTTCACCTGCGGGCCGTAATAGGCCGACTCGGGAAAATAGGCGACCCAGCCGGCAGGCAGCACTTCATCCTGCTTGATGGCATAGTCGCCGTGGATCGGATGGCGGAACTGCTCGAAGGTGTGGCGGTGGCGCGGCGAGGTCCAGTCTTCGGAGTTGCCGCCGCCGCTCAGGCCCATTTTGTAATTGTCGGGCGCCCCGTCCTTGCCAGTGAGCAGCATGCTGGAGTTGCGTTTGCCGGAGGAACGGAAATCCCCGACAACCTTGAAGTAATCCTGCGCTTCGCTTTTGTTGCTGATCTGCATCGCGGTATCTCCCTGGATCGTGTTCTTAGACTTGTGCCAGCTTTGCGGTTCAGAACGTCGGCAGTTTCATATAGACCAATTCCGCGGGTTCGACGGCGGTGAGCGACACGGGCTTTTCGTCGGTTTCGGTGCCGAAGGCGGATTGGGCATCGTAGGTGCTGTTGTCGTGGGCGATGACGCCTTCCTTGAGATACAGCACCTCGGGCGCGCGTTCCGTGCCGAATTGCAGGGTGGCGCCCTTCTCCATCTGGACGAAGCCGAAGCGCGCATCGCGTTCGGTGAACGAGCCCAGGTTCTTGCGCGCCACGCCGGGAGCGTCCTTGTCCTTGACCCAGGAGAAGGCGGCCGGATTGATCATGATGAGGTCTTTGTAGCGCGGCTCGGGATAGTCGACATCGTGGCCGCGGGCTTCCGCCTCGACCGCTTCGGAAGCGTCCTGATTGTGGCGCCGGCCCTTCTCGTCGAGCCAAGTATAGACGCCGTCCTCGAACTTGCCGCCCTTGGCCAACAGGCGTTCGGTCGCCGCCTTGCGTTCAGCCGCGCTCCAATAGCCGAGGCCGGTCGGCCCGCCGAATTGCAGCGACAGCATCATCAGATCGCCACGCTTGACCTGCGGCCCGTAGTAGACGGACTCGGGGAAGTAGGCGACCCAGCCGGCGGGCAGCACTTCATCCTTGCGGATGACGTATTCGCCGGAAATCGGATAACGGAACTGTTCGAAGGTATGGCGATGACGCGGCGTCGTCCAATCCTCGCTTTCGCCGCCGCCACCCAGGCCCATCTTGTAATTGTTGGGCTGGCCTTCCTGGCCGGTCAGCAGCATGCGCGACACCCGGTGCCCCGACGTCTCGCTGAGGCGGAAATCGCCGACCAGCTTGTGGAAGTCGATGGCGCTCTTGGCGGAATTCGTCTGCATGTCGACATCTCCTATTGGCGCGTTCAAGCGCGCGTGTTGCCAATCCCTGTTGTCGTCACGATGGCACCCATGGGGGCGCGACTAAAGGACAACTATATCATATTATGCATGACTTTATGTCATGCAAATGGGGCGATTAGGCTTCGCGGGCGGCCAGCATATCGAGCAGCATGGCATTGAAGCGGCCCGCCGCCTCGTATTGTACCCAATGACCGGCGTCGGGAATATAGCGGAAGTCCAATTCCGGATGGCCATCGAGCAAAATCTCGCGGCAGGCCTCCATCTGGCCCTTCACCACCACGTCGAATTCACCCCAGATGCCGTTCAACGGCACCTTGGTCTGCGGCAACACGCGGCGCAGGATGCCGGTGCGCCCGACCGAGGGGCTGTCTAAGCGGCTGTTGCGGGTGTTGCGGTTCTGGATGTAGGCCGCGAGATCGTCGATGCGCGTCGGATCGCTGATCATCAGGACACCCAGGTTGAAGCGATGGGCGGCCATGATTTCGGCCGGGTCGGTCAGCTTGCGCCAGCTTTTGAAATTCTCGCGTGGGATGCGCGGCACCAGGCCGAGGCCGCCGGCGCCGACCAGAGTTTGCGAGGCCAGCCGCTGGCCCAGGCGATAGGCCACCGGACCGCTGAGCACGCCGCCAAAGGAAAAGCCGACCAGATGATAGGGCAGTGCATCGGCGGGGATGATCTCGTTCAAACCGGCAACAACGATATCGGCCAGGCTATCGCCATCGAAGGGCATCGGCGGACTGGCCGATTCACCGCAGCCGGGCGCATCGGCGGCCAACACCGTGTAGCGCTGGGCCAGCACCGGGATGTTGCGGATCCAATGGCTCCAGGCACCGTGACCGCCGTGCAGCAGGACGACACGGCGCGCGCCTGTGCCCCAGCGTCGCCACACCATGCTGCCCTCGCCGCAGGGTGTCTCCAGGCGTTCGGCCTGGCGGTCGAGACTGTTGACGATGGCTTCGGGTGTGGTGCTCATGAACTGACCCAAGGCATGGATGCCGCCTTCCTCTGTTCGGTTTTGGAGATGGCCGTCGACGGCGGCGATGATAGCCAGATTGCCCGCCCGCGGCATAGCCCCCAAGGCCACCGCCCACGATGGGGCTCCCCCCTCTCCCTGTCCCTCCCCCTCACGCCATCCAATGCAAGGCAGCGGCGAGGACGGCCAGATAGCGGGCGAGCTTGCCGATACCGACCAATAGGATAAACGGCAACAACGGCACACGCAGCGCACCGGCTGCCACGGTCAACGGATCGCCGACGAAGGGCAGCCAGGCGAACGGCAGCGACCACAGCCCATAGCGACGGAACCAGCCGATCGCCTGATCGTAGCGGCGCGGCGAGACCGGAAACCACTTGCGGTCGCGGAACCGGGCAAGCCAGCGGCCGCAGAACCAGTTGGCGACCGAACCCAACACATTGCCGACGGTAGCCACGGCCAACAGCAGCCAGGGATTGCCGTTGCCGTTCACCAGAAGCGCGGCCAGCAATGCTTCGGAGGAACCGGGGATGACCGTCGCGGCGAGAAAGGCGCTGAGGAACAGACCCGCGTAGGCGGAAAATTCCGTCATCGGGCGATAGCCTCGCTCCGCATCCAGGATACGCCATCTCCGTAGCGTGAACCCCAACAGGTCATGGACGCCCAATAAGCCAATAACGATGACGACGAATAGCACGATATCGATTGAAACATATCCACCGTGGAAATCCGTCGTCTCAAACTATGTGAGTGAATAGGGCGCCAAGCGTCACACCGGTAGCGGCATCCCGGACGACTCCCTTGATTCCGTCCTCTACATGGAGAAGAGTTGGGATTGACGGGATCGTCGGTGGGCGAGGCTTACGTTCGAATCAAGAATGGTGCGAAAAGCACCAACCCTCTGGTGGTCTCTTGCGAGCTGCTGCGGAACAGACTGCCTGTCGGGCGGTCGGGCGCCATAACGAGCCAGACAACCAGGGAGGTAACAATGGTCGTGAACAACCGAAAGTCCCAACGGGGCGCGATGCCGGGTCTTGCCGTGGCCGCTGGCCTGGCGCTTTGCGCGTCGCTGCCAGGCCGGGCCGATGCCCAGGTCAATAAGAATTGGGTGACCATCGTGGTGGCGGCGGAGACCGACACCGTCGATCCCTGCATGGCGCCGCGCGCCACCGCCGGCACCATCGTCATGCGCAACATCGTCGAGACGCTGACCGAGAAGGACCCGGCCAGCGGCGAGGTGAAGCCGCTGTTGGCGACATCGTGGAAACAGATGGACGACAAGACCTGGCGCTTCACGCTCCGCCAGGGCGTCAGCTTCCACGACGGCGCGCCGCTCAACGGCGAGACCGCCGCCACATCGATCAACCGGTCGATGAACAAGGCGCTGACCTGCGAGGTGCGGGTCAAGACCTTCTCCGGCATCAGCATCACCGCCAAGGCGGTCGGCGAGCACGAGGTCGAGATTGCGGCCGACAAGCCGGTACCGATCATGCCGACGATGGCCTCGGCCGTGACCCTGCAGTCGCCCAACACGCCGGCGGAGTTCACGCTGGTCCCCATCGGCACCGGCCCTTACGCCTTCGACAAGTGGAATACCGGCACCGATATCCTGCTCAAGCGCCATGACAAGTATTGGGGGCCGAAGCCGGCGGTCGAGGGCGCGCGCTACATCTGGCGCGCCGAATCGTCGGTGCGCGCCGCCATGGTCAAGCTGGGCGAGGCCGATCTCGCGCCCAACATCGCGCCGAACGAGGCCACCGATCCGAAGCTCGACCGCAGCTATCTGAATTCCGAGACCACCTACCTGCGCATCGATTCGCTGCCGCCGCTGAACGACCGCCGGGTGCGCCTGGCGCTCAACTATGCGCTCGACCGCTATTCGATGCTGGGCTCGATCATGCCCAAGGACGCGCTGCATGCCACCCAGATGGTGGTGCCGGGCGTCGCCGGGCATAACAACGAGCTCGACAAAATGGTCCGCCCCTTCGACCCGGCGAAGGCCAAGGCGCTGCTCGCCGAAGCCAAAGCCGACGGCGTGGCCATCGACAAGCAGATCATCCTGCTGGTCCGCCCAGGGCTCTACATCAACACCAACGAACAGATGGAAGCCATCCATGGGATGTACAAGGCGGTCGGCCTGAACGTCAAACTGCAGTCGATCGACGGCATCCAGGGCCGCGCCTATTCGACGAAGCCCTATCCCGAGGACCGCGAGCCCGGGCTGCAGCAATCCACCCACGACAACAATCTGGGCGATCCGGTGTTCTCGATGGCCTTCAAGTATGCCTGCGACGGACCGCAGTCAAAGATGTGTTCGCCCGAGTTGGACAAGCTGATCGACGCCGCCTCGGCCACGCCGTCCGGCCCCGAACGCGTCAAGAAGTGGGAGAACATTTTCAAGATCGTCTACGAAGAGCATGTCCCCGAGGTTTGGTTCTACCACATGGTCGGCTACGCCCGGGTCAACCCGCGCATCAACTTCAAGCCGAGCCTGACCACCAACAACGAAATATCGTTGAAGTCGATCACCTTCAACTGACGCCCCCCAGCGGCGGCTCCCCCGGAGCCGCCGCTTTTCCTTTGCACGGAAGGCGGCCATGACGACCATCCATCGCCAGCGCATCGAACACCCCAGCGCCTGGACCACGGCTTCCATCGGCGGCAAGGCAGGCTTGGTGCATCGCTTAACGCCCGCGCAGATCGACGCTTTCACCGAACTGGTCGGGCGCAGCCGGCACTTGGCGCCGCAGGAAGTGACCCGCGCCGATTTCGAACATCCGGCCATCGATACGATGCTGGCCCAGGTACTCGACATCATCCAGAACGGGCGCGGCGCCGTCATCGTCGCCGGCCTCGAGCGCCAACGCTTTTCCGCGGAAGACTGCGAGCGCATCTATTGGGGCATCGGCACCCATTGGGGCCGGGCGGCGACGCAAAGCGTCAAGGGCGACCGGCTGGGCCGGGTAACCAAGACTGAGCTTGGCCCCGACAATCCCACTGACCGCGGCTATAAGAGCGACCGCGAACTGCTGCTGCATACGGACAGTCACGAGATCGTCGGCCTGATGTGCATCGAGAAAGCCGCCGAGGGCGGCTGGAGCAAACTGGCCAGTGCCGTCGCCGTGTTCAACCGGTTCGTCGAGACTCGCCCGGACCTGTTGGAGGCCTGCTTCGAGGGCTACTTCATGGCCACCAAGGAGGCGTCCTATTCGGACAAGCCGGTGTCGGACAACAAGATCCCGATCTTCTGTTATGCCGGCGGCCAGCTGAGCAGCATGTTCCACAGGGTGTTCTACAACAACGCCAACAAAGTCCGGGGCGACATGCCCGCGCCGATGGCCGAAGCCATCGCGGTCTTCACCGCCATCTGCGACGATCCCGCCTTCCACGTTTCCTATATGCTGGAACCGGGCGAGATGATGTTCATCAACAACTTCACCTGCCTGCACGCGCGCACGCCGTTCACGGATGCGCCGACGCAGAAGCGCAACCTGCTGCGCCTGTGGCTATCGCCCACCGACAGCCGCCAGGTGTGCGACGCCTATCGCACGCGGGCGCGGGGTTATGGGACGAGTCAGAAGACGGCAGCTTGAGCGGCGCGGTGGATCGGCTGAGTCTTTAAGAAGCAGCCCCCTCTCCCTGTCCCTCCCCCTCACGGGGGGAGGGAACCAGTTGGCGCTTCCGCAGCACGTTGTCATGGAGACGGGAAACGGCAACAGCGTCCCCTCCCCCCGTGAGAGGGAGGGACAGGGAGAGGGGGCCGGCGCCGCGCTCTATCCCGCCTGGGCGCCCAGATAGGCTTTGACGACGGCGGGGTCCAGCGCCTCACGATAGGGGCGGACAACGTCGGCCACCGCGTCGCGAAAACGGGCCCGTTCTTCGGGCGTCAGGTCGACGAACTGGGTGCCCTTCTTTTCCAGCTCGACGCGGCAGATGGCATCTTCGTCGGCCGCGTAGCGGCGGTTGGCCAGTGTCGCCTCGCGGGCCGCCACCATCACCGCGTCTTGCACCGGGCGCGGCCAGGTGGCGAAGGTGGCACGGTTGGCAATGAACAGACCGGCACCGAAGATATGGGCGGTCATCGTCACGTGTGGATGGCATTCCCAGAGGCCGAAATGCAGGATGTTGGTCAGTGGGTTTTCCTGGCAATCG
>CAMCUA010000075.1 GCA_945878455.1 Asaia bogorensis
AAACATCTTTCTTCGCTCCATTCATCAACCAGCCAAAGCCAGCCAACAAACAAAGCTTAAAGGACATTCGCAGACAAACGACCCATTACCAAAAGCAACCAAGCCGCCGCCCGCGTATCCCTTCCTATCATCACAATGTCAAAGAGCAAAAATAACAAAAACCGAAATGACCCGGCAGCGACGTCGCCACGCGCAACAAGACGACAACGTCGCCACGAGCGACACGGCTGTTAGCCGGACCGTCCGCCATCGAATCCGATAATGGATCGGAGGACGAGAATGATACCTGCGCGTCAGGGGTTTTACAAGGCTTTGTTTCGACCGGTTGGCCCGCTGACGAGGCGGTGGTATAGGGGGTTTACCAGGAGCCGTCCAGCCTCAATTCGCCCGTGGCAAAAATTGCCGCACAGCTCCGCGACGATGAACTAGAAACGACAATCCCAAGGGGAGCCAGCACCGTGCCCAATACCGCCCAAGCCGCCCGTGTCTCGATCGATCCAGCCAACGACGTCGTCTTCATCGATGCCGTGCGCAGCCCCATCGGTGCCTACGGCGGTGTCTTATCCTCGGTGCGTCCTGACGATCTGTTGGGCGAGGTCTACAAGGCGTTGATGCAGCGGACCGGCGTCGACCCGGCCAGGCTCGACGAGGTCTATGCCGGCTGCGGCAATCAGGCCGGCGAGGACTGCCGCGACGTGGCCCGCATGGGCGCCCTGCTTGCCGGGTTTCCCATCACGGTGCCGGGCGTCACCGTCAACCGCAACTGTTCTTCCGCGCTGGATGCCATCAACATCGCGGCCCGCGCCATCCAGGTCGGCGACGGCGATCTTTATATCGGCAGCGGCGTCGAATGCATGAGCCGCGCCCCGTGGAGCGTGCCGAAGCCAGAGAAAGTGCCAACCTTCACCGCGCCGCGCATGTGGGATACCACGGTGGGTTGGCGCTATAACAACCCCAAGCTCGACGCCCTGTATCCAATCTGCAGCATGGGCGAAACCGCCGAGAATATCGCCGAGGAAATGCAGATCAGCCGCGAGGACCAGGATGCTTTTGCACTGGAAAGTCAGCGCCGCGCCGTCGCCGCGCTGAACGCTGGCCGCTTCAAGGGTGAAGTCCATCCAATCCAGGTCGAAGGCCGGCGTGGACCGACGACGGTGGATACAGACGAGCACCCGCGCTATCGCCGCGACAACGGCCACTTCGTGCTCGATACCTCGATGGAGGAACTTGGTAAGCTGCGCCCAGCTTTCAAGAAGGGCGGTACCGTAACCGCCGGCAATTCGAGCGGCATCAACGACGGCGCCTCCGCCGTGCTGATGGCCAGCCGCGCCAGAGCCCAGCAGCTCGGTCTCAAGCCGATGGCACGCTTTGTCGCTTCCGCCTCGGCCGGCGTCGATCCGCGGGTCATGGGTTACGGCCCGGTGCCCGCCACCGAAAAGGCCCTGGCCAAGGCGGGACTGAAACTGGAAGACATCGGCCTGATCGAATTAAATGAAGCCTTCGCCGCACAGGCTCTGGGCTGCATCCGCAGACTCGGTCTCGACCACGCCCGGGTCAACGTCAACGGCGGCGCCATCGCACTCGGCCATCCGACGGGCAGCTCAGGCGCCCGCATCGTGACGACGCTGCTGCACGAAATGAAACGCCGCGCACCAACAACACCCCGCCCCTTCTATGGGCTGGCAACACTCTGCGTCGGTGTCGGCATGGGTGTGGCGACGATTGTCGAGTGGATCGGCGACTGATCCGCTGGTGGAATACGGGGGCGTTCAGCCCCCGCCGAGCTTCGCTCAGTAATAAATAATAAGCGGGGGCGTTCAGCCCCCGCCGAGCTTCGCGCGGTAAAAAAATAATAGGCGGGGGCGTTCAGCCCCCGCCGAGCTTCGCTCGGTAATAAATAATAAGCGGGGGCGTTCAGCCCCCGCCAAGCGTTGCCGGTTCGCAGTACTGACGGGCGCGCTTCAGCTCGTCGCACAGTGTCTTGGCCGCGTTAGCGCTGGCCAGCGGTCCTGCTTTCACGCGAAAGAAGATACCCTTGCCGCGGCCGAGATCGACGCTGGTGATTTCCGGCTGCAGATTCCCCAACAGGCTTTGGTGTGCACGGCGCATTTGCGTCCAGCCACGATCCGCCTGCTCGCGCGACTTGAAGGAAGCCAGGTGCACGGCCGAGCGGCCCGCGCCGGCGGCCCCCCCCAGCCGGCCTGGCCGTCGACGGGGCACTCGGCGCCGCTGCGATCCTCGGCGGTTCCGGCTGTATAACCTTTTCTATGGCGGCACGTTCCCGGGCGTATTCGTCCGAGGTGATCAGGCTGGCGGCCTGCAGTTACTCCAACCGTCGCACACCGTCGGCGGCTTCCATCAATCCGCTTGGCGGGCGCCCCGGATTGGCAACTGTCACCGGTGCCGCGGGCAATAGCGCATCGAGAATCATCGAGCGTTCCGCGGCGTGCTGACTGATCGTAATCGCCCGCATCTCCAACGCCCGGCCGATGGCCTGCAAGCGCCCGACAATCTGCGTCGAATTGGGCACCGGTCGGTCAAGCCCAGCGGCCGGCGGTGGCGAGGACAAGGGCAGTAGGGCACCGACGTTGGCCTTGCGCCGCGCCTGATATTCGTCGGGTGTGATCAAGCCCTGATCGCGCAGGATTCGTAGCGTTTCGAAACGACCGGCCATGGCCTTGTCGCCATCGGTCAACGGCACCACCATCGGCGCCTCGGATACTTTGGGTGCGGCCGTTATCGGACCGCCGATGCCGCTGGCCGGCATCACGCGGCCCATCAGCGGCGCGGCAGAAGGCGCGCCGGAGACGCCACCGCCAATCGCCACATTGGGCGGCGACATGTAGCCTGGAACCGGATTGGCCGGCATCGGCATACCGCTTTGCAGCAGCGCCAGATTGACGCTGGCCAGTTCCGAGATCGGTCGATGCGTCATCTCGCCCATCACCATCATCTGTTCCGTATTGCTCGGACGGATGGCGAGGATCGCTTCGTAAGCTTGGCGCGCCTTGGTCGTCTGGCCGGTATGCTGATAGAGAATGCCAAGCCCCATCAACGCCGTGACGTCACGGTCGTTGCGACTAAGCGCCTTATTGAAATGCGCTTCGGCAACGCCGTAATTGCCCTTGGTCAGCTCCGCCAGTCCGAGTTCGGCTTCGCCGTTGCTGGCAATCAGCGGACTGTTCTCCCAGAAGTTCGGGTCAGTGATCTTGCCCTTGGTGATCTGCGTACAGCCGCCAAGCATGACGGCACCCATCACGGCGAGAACGAGCGACACGTATTTGAGGATCGTGCCATGCATAGCCATGGTGCGGCTCCTGCCCGGTGCTGTTGGGCCCCACATCGGCAGCGGCCAGGATTCGGCCACTCCCTGCACCGGGAATAGTAGCCGTCTAAGCCGTTAACCTCTAATTTTTCCTTACCGACGCTCGGAAAACTCGGTGTAGCCGGTCAGAAAAAGCACGGAGCGCCCGGCAATGACGACGCGGTCGCCCTGCTGCCGGCAAAACAGTTCGCCACCCCGCTTCGAGATTTGACGGGCATGCAGGTCGGTTTTGCCGAGACGAGCCGCCCAATACGGAACCAGCACGCAGTGGGACGAACCGGTTACCGGATCCTCGTTGACTCCCGAACCCGGTGCGAAGAAGCGCGACACGAAATCGCAATCCTCGCCAGGCGCCGTGACGATGACCCGCCCCGGCGCCACCATGGCCAACGCCCCCATATCCGGACGCAAGGTGCGTACCGAACCGGCCGACGGCAGGACCGCCATGTGCCTGTCGCGGCCGAAGTAGACGGCATCCAAGGCGCAACCCAACGCCGCCGCCAGACCATCAGGCGGCGGGATGGGCTGTGGCTGCCAACGGGGGAAATCCATGGCCAGCCGGTCGCCGTCGCGCACCACCCGCAGCGCACCGCTGCGCGTATGGAAGACGACATCCGTGCGCCCCGGATCGAGGCGCGTCAGGATCAGATGGGCGCTGGCCAAAGTCGCATGCCCGCATAAGTCGACCTCGCAGGTCGGCGTGAACCAGCGCAGATCGAAATCGCCGTCGCGCGGCACGAAAAAGGCGGTTTCCGACAGGTTGTTTTCCGCGGCGATCGCCAGCATCGTCGCGTCGTCGAGCCAAGCTGCCAAGGGACATACTGCCGCCGGATTGCCGGCGAACATGCGGTCCGTAAAAGCATTGATCTGATAGAGGTCGACCTTCATTCACGCCTCGAACAACAGGTTGATCCGGCGATTTTGCCGACCTTTTTTTTCGATCTTGCCGACGCGGACGCGGCCAACCTCACCGGTCGAACGGACGTGGGTGCCGCCGCAGGGCTGCAGGTCGGCGCCGGCTACCTCGATGACACGCACCCGGCCCTGCTCGCTCGGCGGGCGCACTGACATGGTGCGCACCAAATCCGGATTGGCCGCCAATTCGGCATCCTCGATCCAGCGCATGGCAAGCGGGCGATCTTCGCCGATCAGCCGGTTGAGGTCTGCTTCGATGCGCTCCTTGTCGAGCACCGGATCGGGCAGGTCGAAATCCAGCCGACCGCGATCCGTGCCGACCGAGCCGCCGGTGACCCCGCCCGGGACCACCGCGCACAGCAGGTGCAGGCAGGTGTGCATGCGCATCAGCCGGTACCGCCGGTCCCAGTCGATCTCGGCCCGCACCGTTTCGCCAACCGCCGGCAAAACGGCAGCGTCGGCCGGCATATGCAGGTGGGCGCCGCTGTCGCGATCCTTCTTGGTATCGACGACGGCGATGCAGCTGCCATCGGTCCGCCACAGGACGCCCGTATCGCCCGGCTGGCCGCCGCCTTCGGCATAGAAGATGGTGGCGTCCAGGACGATGCCACCTGGCAAAACGGCCACCACGGTCGCTTCACAGGCGCGCAGATAGCTTTCCTCGCGAAAAAGCTCCCGGGTCATGGCGCGCGGCTCCTTTGCCTAGGATTGAGTCGCCATAGTCAGCTTCGCCAAAACGGTTTGTCCAGTTCGGCCTGAATGTCGGCCCGCGACAGCCCGATATCGGCCAGTGTGCGATCGGACATTTGGGTCAGGAGATGGCGTTGATGGACGCGATCCTGCCAGGCGATCAGCACATCGAGAATGGCCAGGGCATCGCGCGCCAACAAGCGCGCCCCGATACGGAACCATAGCCGCCAGCACTCCGCTTGCGAAGTCTGGACAGGCTTTTGAACAATTGTACCCATCCAATGTAGCCTTTTGTAGACTTTTGAGACTAGACATCGACGAATGAGTGGATACAATCGACACAATCTAGGTGTCAAAGGGATTATTATCACCATGACAATGTGGCTACCAGATCTGAAGGAACGCACCGGCCATCGCTATCTGGCCATCGCCGATGCCATCGCCGAGGACATTGCTGACGGGCAACTGAGCCCCGGCGACCGCCTGCCGCCGCAGCGCGATCTGTCGCACCGCCTGGGCGTCACGGTCGGCACCGTGACACGAGCCTATGCCGAAGCCCAACGGCGCGGCCTGCTCGCCGGCGAAGTCGGCAGGGGAACCTTCGTTCGCACAGCGGACAGCAACACCCGCGAGTTTCGCCTAGACGAGGGAGAAAGCCCAACCAACGTGATCGATTTGCGGCTCGCCTTCCCACCCATAGGACAGGCTGAACAACACTTGGCATCGACGCTGCGCGACATCGCCGATGGCGGCAACCTCAGCCGTCTGCTCACCTACAACGACGGCCTGGGATTGCCCGAGCACCGGGCGACCGTCGCCCAGTGGTGCGAACGCGCCGGCGCCAATGCCAAGCCCGAACAGGTGGCCATCTGCAACGGCACGCAGCATGCTGTTTCCGTCGTTCTGATGGGCGTTACCCGACCCGGCGATACGGTCGTGACAGAGGCACTGACCTTCCCGCTGTTCAAAGTCCTGGCCGATAAGTTGGGTCTGCGCCTGCAAGCCGCGGCCATGGATGAGGAAGGCCTGCTGCCCGACGATCTCGACCGGCTGTGCCGAGCCCACCAGCCAACCGCGCTATACTGCATGTCGACTTTCCACAATCCGACCACCTCGACGATGAGCACGGAGCGCCGCCGCGCCGTTGTCGCCGTGGCGCGGCGTCACGGCCTACCCATCATCGAAGACGACATCTACAACCCGATCCAGAGCGCGTCACTGCCACCGCTCGCCAGTTTGGCGCCGGAACTGGTCTACTTCATCGATTCGGCATCGAAAGGTATGGCTTCTGGTTTGCGCATTGGATTTGTCCTGGCACCACCGGGGCGGATCGATCCGCTTCGTCAGGCCCTGAATGCCTCGACATGGATGGCAGCGCCGCTAACCGCCGAGATCGCCGTCCGCTGGATTCAGGACGGCACCGCAAGGCGCCTCATCCGGTGGCAGCGGGAGGAAGCGCAAGCCCGTCAACGCATCGTCAACGACATCTTGGGAGCAGCAGCGCGGCCGCAATGGGGTGCAGGGTTTCATTCCTGGCTGCATCTTCCCGAAGGCTGGGATGCGGTCTCGTTCGTCGCCGAGGCCGAACGGCGCGGCGTGCGTATCCTGCCGGCGGACACCTTCGCCGTCGTCGGCCGTCAGCCCGTCCCAGCAGCGGTACGCATCGGCAACGGCGCCGCCAGAAGCCGCGATCAATTGGCACAAGCTTGCACCATACTCGCCACCATGCTGTTGGGGCGCTCGAGCGAAAGCACGATCTCGGTGATCTAGGGTCAGCTTTCGCCGGAAAACGGCCGGACCGTATGGGCATGGTTGAGCGGCCCATAGCCGCCGCCGTAACCCGGCGCGGTGCGGATTGCTTCACGCACATAGGCGCGTGCCCGTCGCACCGCATCGGCGGCGGACAGGCCCTGGGCCAAACCGACGGCGATGGCCGATGCGGTCGTGCAGCCGGTGCCATGCGTGCTGGTGGTGGCGATGCGCGGGCCTTCAAGCGCGATGGTGCCTTCGGCAGTGATTAACAGATCGGTCAACACCTCACCCGGCAGATGGCCGCCCTTCATCAGCACGGCGCGCGGCCCCATGGCCAGCAGCGCCGCGCCGGCGCGGTGCATGTCGTCGAGACTGTCCACCGGCGCGTTGACCAGCGTCGAGGCCTCCGGCAGGTTCGGCGTCAGCACCGTGGCACGCGGCACCAGTTTGGAAACCATGGCCTTGCGCGCGGCCCCCGACAGCAATTCGGCACCGCCCTTGGCCACCATCACCGGATCGACGACCAGCGGCACGCCGGGCGCCAAGTCGTCGAGCACATCGCAGACGATTTCGATGATATCGGCACGATGCAACATGCCGGTCTTGATGGCATCGGCGCCGATGTCGGTCAGGGTGACACGCATCTGTTCGGCGACGAAATAGGGCATCACGTCGAAGATGCTGGTGACGCCGCGGGTGTTCTGCGAGGTCAAAGCGGTGATCGCCGTCATGGCGAAGCCACCAAGCGCGGTGACGGCCTTGATATCCGCCTGGATACCAGCACCACCGCCCGAGTCGGAACCGGCGACGATCAAGACACGGCCGTTCATTTTGCAGGATGTCATGACCGAGCGCTCAGGCCGCGGATTGTTCGATAGCGCCGACGATGTCGTCCACCACCTGGCCGATCAGTTCTTCGCTGTCGCCTTCGGCCATCACCCGGATCAAGGGTTCGGTTCCCGACTTGCGGATCAACAGCCGTCCGCTGCCGCCCAGCCGCTTCTCGCCCGAGGCGATGGCCTTTTTCACCGTTTCCGCTTCGAGCGGTCCGGCGCCGCTGTAACGGACGTTCTTCAGCAGTTGCGGCAATGCTTGGAACGCGCTGCACACCTCGCTGGCAGGTTTGCCGCTGTCGACAATGACCGCCAACACCTGCAACGCGGCAATGAGGCCGTCACCGGTGGTGGTATAGTCGCTGAGGATGATGTGTCCCGACTGTTCGCCGCCGACGTTGAAATCGTGGTTGCGCATGTGCTCGACGACGTAACGGTCGCCAACCTGGGTACGTTCCAGGCGCAGACCGAGGCCTTGCAGATGGCGTTCGAGCCCCAGGTTTGACATCACGGTGGCGACGATCCCGGAACCTCGAAGAAAGCCGCGCGAAGACCAACTGGCGGCGATCACCGCCATGATCTGGTCGCCGTCAATAAGCTGGCCGAGTTCGTCGGCGATCATCACCCTATCAGCATCGCCGTCGAGCGCGATACCGATGTGGGCGCCATGGGCGATGACCTGCTGCTGCATGGTACCCGGACTGGTCGAACCGCAGTTCTGATTGACGTTGAAGCCGTTCGGCGAAACGCCGATGGGCACGATATCGGCGCCGAGCTCCCACAGTACCGTAGGCGCCACCTTGTAGGCGGCGCCGTTGGCGCAATCGATGACGATTTTCAGGCCGCCGAGACGCAGGCCGCGCGGAAAGGTCTGTTTGACGTATTCGGGGTAGCGCCCCTGCGCGTCGTCGAGCCGCTGCGCCCGACCGAGCTTGCCCGGAGCCACCAGGCAGGACTGCATATCGCCGTTGATCAGCGCTTCGATCTGGGTTTCGACGTCGTCTGACAGCTTGTGGCCATCCGGGCCGAACAATTTGATGCCGTTATCCTGATAGGGATTGTGCGAGGCCGAGATCATCACGCCGAGATCGGCGCGCAGCGAACGTGTGAGCATCGCCACACCGGGCGTCGGCATCGGGCCGACCATGGTGACGTTCATGCCGACGGACAGAAAGCCCGCCGCCAACGCCGGTTCCAGCATATAGCCCGACAGCCGGGTATCCTTGCCGATCACCACCTTGTGACGCCGGTCGCCCTTGGTGAAATAGCGCCCAGCCGCCATGCCGACCTTAAGCGCGGTTTCGGCGGTCATCGGCTCGACGTTCGCCGTACCGCGAATGCCGTCGGTGCCGAACAGCTTTCGACTCATTGCCCGCCTCTCCTCCACCCTGGGATTCGCCGCTTATAGCACGTAGCCTGTTGCGGCTTCGAGACAACGCTCACGATCCGTCGACCCCGGCACGATGGATCGCCGACCAGACCGCCCCGGCCTGCCGGGTTTCGGCAACGTCGTGGACCCGCAGAATATGCACCCCCCGGGCAACCCCCGCCAGCGCCGCGGCCAACGAGCCACCCAGGCGCTGGCCCGGCGGTTCGCCTTGGCCGATGTGAGCAATGAAGCTTTTGCGTGACACCCCAAGCACGATCGGACAACCCAAGGCCGTTAAGACCGACAGGCGGTCGAGGACATGCAGATTGTGCGCCAGCGTCTTGCCAAAGCCGATGCCCGGATCAACGGCAATCTCGGCACGGCGAATGCCCGCCGCCTCGCAGGCATCGATCCGGGCGGCCAGGAAGTCGTAAATGTCGAGCGGCGCGCAGGCGTAGCGCGGATCAGACTGCATGGTGCGCGGCTCCCCCTGCATATGCATGAGGATCACCGGCATGTGGCAGCCAGCGGCCACCACCAGTGCATCCGGATCGCCGGCCAGCGCCGTGACATCGTTGACGATGCGCGCCCCAGCCGCCGCCGCCGCCGCCATCGTCGCGGCACGCCGCGTATCGACGGACACCACGGCGCCATGCCGAACCAGCGCGCCGATAACGGGAAGGACGCGGCGCGCTTCTTCCGCCGCCGATACAGGTTCGGCGCCGGGACGGGTCGACTCGCCGCCAATGTCGAGGATGTCGGCCCCGGCAGCCAGCATCGTCAGGCCACGCGCGATAGCGGCATCGGCATCGGCGGTCTCCCCACCGTCGGAGAAGCTGTCGGGCGTGACATTGACGATGCCCATGACCAAGGGCCGGTCGAGAGCCAGGCCGGCGAACGTCATGGGGCGGCGCGTCAGCCGGGCGATCAGACCGGCGACATGACCGGCAACCGCCGGCCCCTGCCCCGCCGCCCAGGCGGTCGCTTCAGAAAGGCTGGTTTGGGCAGCCAGCACCCGACCGCCGGCGCGGACCAGCACTTCGAGGCCGCCGGCCAGCGGACGAAGATAGAGGCTCCGGGCAAGATCGCCGGCCGGTGCCCCTAGGCCGGACAGCCCCGGAACCTCGACCACCGGCCATTCCGGCTGTAAGTCCGGCATGCAGTGTTGCGACGTCGGCCCGGTTCAGGAACCGGGCTGCGGCTCGGCTTCCAAACCGCCGGGAAGGTCCTTGGGCTTGCCGCTGGACGGCACCGAAGCGCGATGGCCGCCTTCCTTTGGCAGGTCGCCGCTGTCCTCCGGTCGAACGATCGATTCGCCGCGCAGCAATGCTTTGATCTCTTCGCCCGACAGGGTTTCATACTCGAGCAAAGCGCGGGTGATGATCTCCAGATCGCCGCGCTTTCCTGTCAGGATACGCCGGGCTTCGCCTTCGGCATTGTCGATCAACAAGCGGATCTCGTCATCGATGAGCTTGGCGGTGGCATCGGACAGGTTTTTCTGACGGGTGACGGAATGGCCGAGGAAGACTTCTTCCTCATTCTCCGAATAGCGCAACGGCCCGAGCTTCTCGCTGAAACCGTATTCGGTCACCATGCGCCGCGCCAAAACGGTCGCCTGACGGATGTCGTCGCCTGCGCCGGTGGTGATGTTGTCCACACCGAAGACAATTTCTTCGGCCAAGCGGCCGCCGAACATCATGGCCAGTTTCGAGGTCAACTCGATCTTGGAATAGCCATAGCGGTCGCGCTCTGGCAGCGACATGGTGAGGCCCAAGGCGCGGCCGCGCGGAATGATCGTCACCTTGTGCAAGGGATCGTGCTTGGCGACATTGAGCGCCACCAAGGCATGCCCCGCCTCGTGATAGGCGGTGAGCGTCTTTTCATCCTCGCTCATAACCATCGAGCGCCGTTCGGCGCCCATCATCACCTTGTCCTTGGCGGATTCGAAGTCGGACATGGTGACGACGCGCTTGCCCTGGCGTGCGGCGAGCAGCGCCGCCTCGTTGACCAGATTGGCAAGATCGGCGCCGGAGAAGCCCGGCGTGCCGCGCGAGATGACGCGGGGATCGACATCGGGCGCCATCGGCACCTTGCGCATATGGACGCGCAGAATTTTCTCGCGCCCGAGAATATCCGGATTGGGCACCACCACCTGACGGTCGAAGCGGCCGGGACGCAACAGCGCCGGATCGAGCACGTCGGGCCTGTTGGTGGCGGCAATCAGGATGACGCCTTCGTTCGATTCGAAGCCGTCCATTTCGACCAGCAACTGATTCAGTGTCTGTTCGCGTTCGTCATTGCCGCCGCCGAGACCGGCGCCGCGATGCCGGCCGACAGCATCGAGTTCGTCGATGAAGATGATGCAGGGCGCGTTCTTCTTACCCTGTTCGAACATGTCGCGGACGCGCGAAGCGCCGACGCCGACGAACATCTCGACGAAATCGGAACCGGAAATGGTAAAGAACGGCACGTTGGCTTCGCCGGCAATGGCACGCGCCAACAGGGTCTTGCCTGTGCCCGGCGGGCCAACGAGCAGACAGCCCTTGGGGATCTTGCCGCCGAGACGCTGAAACTTCTGCGGGTCCTTGAGGTAGTCGACGATCTCCTCAAGCTCCTGCTTGGCTTCGTCGATGCCGGCGACATCCTCGAACGTGATGCGGCCGGTCTTTTCGGTCAGCAAGCGGGCGCGCGACTTGCCAAATCCCATGGCCTTGCCACCGCCGCCCTGCATCTGGCGCATGAAGAAAATCCACACGCCGATCAGCAAGAAGAAGGGAATCCACGAGATCAGGATGCTCCACAAGCTGGGCGTGCCTTCTTCGGAAGGCTTGGCTTCGATAACGACGCCGCTGCGGGTCAGTTCGGCCACCATATTGGCATCGACCGGCGCATAGGTGGCGAAGGTGCCGCCATTGCGCCAACGGCCGGTGATGGTCTGCCCTTGGATGGTGACCTTCTCGACCTCGCCATTGCGCACCTGGCTGAGGAATTCAGAATAGGCCACGCTGGACGAGGAGCCGCGCTGCGGCGAACTCTGAAACAGATTGAACAACGCGAAGACGAGCAGGGCAATGATCGCCCAGAGTGCCAAGTTCCGACTGAAATTCACCGCTTCATCCTTCCTCGGCCGCCGCTCGGGGCCACGGGCACCCCCGTCACCGACGGACAGGGGATATCTAAGTCAAATAGTATCTTCCAGCTCGGGCGCAAGCTGGAATCCATTCCCAGACAACGACTGAGCAGGCGCGAACAACAGACCGCACCATAGGGCATGGTGTGGGCTGCCCGACAAACCGTCACTGCCGGTCAACCTATTATAGGCCAAATGGGGAACCTGCAAAACACCGTGATCGTCCCACAGCGCCGGCAGGACAGCACGCGCCGCAGCCGGCACGCTGCGCCGCAAGTCTGGCGCCCGGGCGGCCACTTCGGCCCAGCCGGTCGGACCAAGATAGTCGAGGCGCAGCGCCCCGCCCGGCAGCGCATCGGCACCGACGGCGACCTGGAACCGGCCATCCCATCGGGCACTTAGGCCAGGGCTCAGCATCAACGGAGCCGGCAAGTGCCGGGCTTCGCGGCACACCAGCAAGCCGTCATCGCCGACGATCAAACGACATCCCGCCAGTGTCGCCGAGATCCGCCAGTGGGCGCCGCGCAAGGCGGTGGCGACATCGCGCAGGGCCGAGTCGCGCGGCGGCACCAGAGACCCGCCTATCGTCGTACACAGGCGGGTCAGCACGGCAACCGCCAGGCGTTCGGGCAGATGGCGCCAACACGCGGCATCCACCACCGCATAGCCCGCCGGGTGCAGCCGGCAGCCTTCGGCGAGTGCCGCCGCCGTCGCCGCTTCCAGCATCAGGCGGGCCCGCCCGAAGCCGCGAATGGCGCGCCACAGGGCCGCACGGCCATCGTCGTCCAGCCGGTCGAGGACGCCGCGGACCCGCACCCTGGCGAACCGCAGGTCGTTGTTCGACGGGTCTTCGACCCAGGCCTGTCCTTTGGCGGTGAGCACCGCGCGCAACCGCTGCCGCGGGACGCCGAGGCACGGACGCAGCAAGCGCACATGAGACTTTTCGACGACGGCGGACATGCCGGCCGCGCCCTCGATACCGGTGGCACGGCCGAGGCGCAGCAAAACGGTTTCCATCTGATCTTCGCGACTGTGACCGAGAAGCAGATGCAGGATACCAGCCTCACGGCACCAAGCCTCAAGCAAGGCATAGCGGGCCGCCCGCGCCGCCGCCTGAATACCGTTGCCGGGTTTATCCCCCTGCCAGGTCAGTACCGCGTGCGCGATGCCGCGCGCCGCCAGCCAGCCACCGACACAGGCGGCCTCCGCCGCCGATTGCGGACGCAGGCCATGATCGACCGTCAGCGCCAAGACCCGACCGCC
>CAMCUA010000076.1 GCA_945878455.1 Asaia bogorensis
GAGATCCTGGGGATCTGGCATGGTACGTTTCTTTCGAGTGACGTTAGGAGCTACGCAGGCCGTTTGGCGGACGACCCGACCAGTGGCTGGACAAAGGCCTGTTCCGCTCGACAACGGACGGGCCGACGAATAGCGCCAGCGCGGCCGCATTTTCAGCAATACGCCCCCGCCGGTCAATGGCTAGACCCAGGACTCGATGGCTTAACTCAATTCCACGGCCAAACGCCCGCCTTAAGATTCTTCGCTGATCAGGCTGCAGGCGAGGCCTTCGGTTCTTGCCCCGAGGGATTGTACGGCGGCTCGGAAGGCCTTGAGGTGCGGCGTCTGGCGATGGGCATCGAGCGCCGCCTGATCGTCGTAGATTTCGTAAAGCGCCAACTGGTCGGTGGTGCCGGCTGGAATCAATACGTCGAACCGCTGGCAGCCGGGTTCGTCGCAGACGGAACACTTGGCGTCCTCCAGCGCGGCGGCCAGCATCTGGTCGCGCCGTTCGGCGGGGACATGGATTTTCACCATCAGGGCGAGTCGGGGCATCGGAACCTCCTGCCTGTCGTGGGTAACGGCGGAGTGGTGACAGTAGGCCCACATCCAGTGGATGTCGACCAGAGGCGATTCTAGAATTTGCGTGCCATTCCCCAAGCTTCCATGTTGTCATGCGCTCGGCCGGCGTCTGGGGCGATGGTGGAGAATTTGGATGATGAGACGCTCCCTGCGGGACGGGTTGCCGTCGGCCTTGCTGGCTCTGGCCCTGTGTGCTTGCGCCTATACGGGCGCGGACGATCCGGTATCGCGCAAGTTCAGCTGGTTCAGCTACCTGAACGGCGACGACATCCGCCAGTCCTGCTCCGCCGGCGGGCCCGACCGCTATCGTGTCGTCTACAACGGCATTAATATCGAACAGCGGCGGACTTACGATCTGACCGTCGGAGCCGGCCGTCGAGGGCATTCGATGGCCGTGCGGATAATCGGCGCTTCCGACCTCAGCGATTTTTCGGCCAGCGACCTGTTCGGTCCTTGGCGCGGCGCCGCCGCAGACACTTGGCTGCTCGACGGTCAACTGGCCGAAATCGTAGGCGCGATGGAGCGAGACGGAAACTGGGGCGGCCCGCCTTTCGGTCTGCGCCTGCCGTCCATCGGTTTCTATTGGGTGGTCGTGAGCTGTCGCGGCGGCCGATTTTTCTTCGATGCTTATCTGTGGCCGGCGGAACGGTTTCGCCAAGCCGAGCTGCCGGGGCGACTTTTGGCGCTGGACCCGACGGGTGTGGCACTCAATCCGCCGCGCGACGCGACAGAGTCCTTGGTTTACCCTGATCGGGCCAGCGAGGATTCGCGCAACTACACCTTGGATGTGGGGCGCGACGGACTGGTTGGTATCCGCACTTTGTTCTGAGTGCCGTCCGGGTCAAAAATCTGCCCGTTGTTATGGGTCAGGCGTTATCGTCTTTGTTGGGAAGGGGGGCCAGTTCATCCTGATGGCGGCGACGCATCGGATGATTCTCTTGTTCTTCGCTCATGACGCTTTCGTAAAGCAGGCGAAGATGTTTTGCCACCTCCTCGCGGCCAAGTGTACTAGCCTGTTCGAAAGCGAGCCTTATCTTGTCGCTTAGCCTGCGGTTGGGTAGTTGCTCGGTCATGTCGAATTTCCCCTGTGTTCGGCCAACCGTTGGCGGAGCATACCATCCAGCGGTATCGGCTCGTACAGGGGTTTGCCAGCGATGGCCGTGTGCATTTCTGGTTGGGGATGTTACAGGGACAGTCCAATGCCCTTAGCAATCCCGTCGAGGCGGCCTTGATCCTGACCGGTACCCAGCGCGGCATGGCATATATGCTGCTGTCGACCCTGACCTTCATGACGATGAATGGCATCACCCGCCATCTCGCCAACGACCTTCACCCGTTCGAAATGAGCTTTTTTCGGTCGCTGTTCGGGCTCGCCTTTTTTATTCCCTTGCTGGTGGGGCAGGGCTGGGCCCCGCTGCGTACCCAGCGGCTGGGGGCTCAGTTGTATCGTGGCGCCCTGAACGGGGCCTCCATGCTGTTGTACTTCCTGGCGCTGAAGTATGCCTCCCTAGTCAAGGTAACGGCGTTGTTTTTCAGCACCCCGCTGTTCGGCGCGCTCATGGCCGTTCTGGTGTTGCGCGAAACCATTCGCGGGCGCCGGATCGCGGCTCTGGCCATTGGATTCGTCGGCATGCTGGTCATTATCCGGCCGGACAGGGATACCCTGGATTTCGGCGCGGCCCTGGTGCTGTCCTCGGCTGTGATCTCCGGCTACGCCGTCGTCTTGATCAAGCAGCTGTCGCGTACTGAAGCGGCGACGACCATCACCATCTATACCGGTCTGGTGACCATGCCCATGTCACTGATTGCCGCTTTGCCATTCTGGCAGACACCGACAGGCGAGCAGCTGGCCTGGATGGTTGCCATGGGGGCGCTGGGCAGCATCGGCCAATATGCGATGGTCAAGGCTTTCTCGGAGGCAGAGGTGACGGCTGTTTTGCCGCTGGATTTCACCAAGCTGATCTGGTCGGCAGCGATCGGCTATCTCGCCTTTGGCGAAGTGCCGGAAATCTGGACCTGGATCGGCGGCGCCATGATCTGCGCTTCGGCGGTCTATATCGCCCATCGCGAACGCCTGACGCAGCGGCATCTGCAACGGTCCCTGCCGATCTTGCCGCCGACCTGAGCCGATCAGCCCGGCGGTGTCGCGCGAGGGCCGAACGGGAAAACGAGGGCAGCCTGCAGGGCGCCGCCCAGCAGGGTCACGAGATGAACCAGGACGGCGGTGGCCAGAGCGATGGCATAAGCCTCGCCAGCAGCCATCGCGGCATAGGTCCAGGCGGCCTCGAACGGCCCGACCTGGGCGATGCCGTTGACCGGCGAAACGAAAGCGTAGGAGGCCACCACGCTGGCCAGCAGCGACGCGCCCAGGCCGGCGGTGGCGCCAACCGCCAGCGCGCATAGATGGTAACAGGCGAGCAGGGACAGCCAGATGGCGCCGGTGGCGATCTGCAGACCGGCGACGCGGCGGTGGGTTAGCCCCGTATAGGAGGCCAGGATGCGGGCGACGATCGATATTGGCAGGCGGCCGTGCCGGGTGTGCAGGCCGGCGAAAAACCGGGACAGGGCGGGTGCGACATAAGGCAGCAGGAAAAAAGCCATTGACGATCCAACGCCGGCGAGGCCGCAGGTGGCGACCAGCCAAGCCATGCCACCGTCCGCTGGCAGTATCGACCAGCCGGCGATGCCGCCGACGGCGGTCAACAGCAGCAGGTCGAGCACCCGGATACCGATCAGGATGCCCGTTCCTGCCATGGCCGGAACGGCATAGTGGCGGCGCAGCAGAACGATCAACGATATCTCACCAAGCCTGGCCGGGATGATGGAGGCCAGGAAATTATGGATGACCGATATCCGATAGATGCGGAATGACGCCCACTCCGTTGGCACGACCAGTAGCGCCAAACGCCAGCCGCGCGACCACTGCCCGGCAACGACTAGAAGCAGTGCCAGGACCACTAGTTCGGGCCGGGTACTCAGCAAGGCGTTGGTGACGTCATCGGCTCGCTGTTCTGGGATCAGCCACCAGATGAATAGTGCCGTCACCAGAATGCTCAACACCACTTGTAGGAAGCGGCGCCAGGTGCTGGCCTGGGGCACCCTCGTGGACGAACTCATTGGCTCTCGGCCGTAGGCGGCAATGCATCGTGCTGCAACTTACGCGGCGATTTAAGGTGGTATTGGGCGCGGCCTCCGGCTTCGTGCAGCAGCCGGCCGGTCAGCTCACCCAACAGCCCTTGGCCAATCAGGACGATGCCGACGACGACGAGCAGGATACCCAGCGACAACAGCGGTCGGCCGCCGATGTCGGCACCGGTAACGATCTTCAGGGTGGCCAGGTAGCTCAGAATCAGGCCGCCGGGGATGATGCACATCAGGCCGGCGCCGCCAAACACGTGCAAGGGCCTTTGGATATAGCGGCGGAAGAACATCACCAGCATCAGGTCGAGGACGACCCGCACGGTACGGTCGAGGCCGTACTTCGACGATCCGAAGCGGCGTGGGTGGTGCACCACCGGAACCTCGACGATCTCTGCGCCGACCTCGCTGAGCAGGGCCGGCAGGAAACGGTGCAATTCGCCATAAAGCCGCGTGCGCACCAATAAATCGCGCCGGTAGACCTTGAGCGAGCAACCGTAGTCGTTGAGCCGGACCCCGGTCATGCGCGAGATCAGCCGGTTGGCGATGCGTGAGAACAGCTTGCGCAGGGCGCCGTCCTGGCGGTCCTGGCGCCAGCCCGAGACGACGTCGACATCGCGTTCGTCGAGCAGGCGGATTAGGCGGGGGATATCGGCGGGGTCGTTCTGCAGGTCGCCGTCCATGGTGACGACTACAATGCCCAAGGCGGAATCGAAGCCGGCCTGCATGGCTGTCGATTGGCCGTAGTTGCGGGCGAGAAAGATGCCGCGCACGTGCGCGTCGGCGCGGGCGACGGCAAGGATAGCCTGAGCCGTTCCGTCGCTCGATCCATCGTCGATCAGGATGACTTCGTAGGAACGTTCATAAGCCGACAGCACCTCGCGCAGGCGCGCGATAAGCGGGACAACGCATTCAGCCTCGTTGTACATGGGAACAACGATGCTGAGTTGTAGGCTGGCCTCAGCAGCAAGGGTGCCGATAGCCGGGGCGGCATTGCGAATCCCGATATTCATGGCCGATACCATAGCATAGCGGCAACGGCGAAAAAGGTGGCGCCGGCCCTTGCTGGGGCAATGCTAAGCTGGTGCTCCCGAAGACAGGATGGCGGATGCGATGAACGAAGTAGCCAAGCTGGCAAGGGCCGAAATTCCTTCCGTGGACCGGCTGTTACACGAACCGGCGCTGATGGCCATGATCGCCGCCCGTGGCCGGACGGCGACGGTGGCGGCCTTACGCCAGGTGCTTGACGATCTACGCCGGGCCCTGGCCGATGCCGAGACGGCGGCGGTACAGGTTCTCGACGACGCCGGCATCGCCGCGCGAACGGCCGAGGTGCTCGACCGACTGTTTCAACCGAGCTTGCGGCCGATCTTCAATCTGACCGGTACGGTCCTGCATACCAACCTGGGGCGTGCGGCCTTGCCCGAAGAGGCCGTAGCGGCCATCGCCCAAGTGGCGCGCGGCGCGTCCAACCTGGAGTTCGATCTCGACAGTGGCCGGCGGGGTGACCGCGATAGCCACGTCGAAGCCCTGATCTGCCGATTGACCGGGGCCGAGGCGGCAACCGTAGTCAACAACAACGCCGCTGCCGTGTTGCTGGTGCTCAATACCTTGGCGCAGCGCCGACGAGTTCCGGTCTCGCGTGGTGAGCTGATCGAAATTGGCGGTGCCTTCCGCATGCCCGACATCATGGCGCGGGCCGGCTGTACGCTGGTCGAGGTGGGGACCACCAACCGCACCCACCTCAAGGACTATGCCGAGGCCATCGATAAGCGCACCGGATTGGTGATGAAGGTGCACCGCTCCAACTATGCCATCAGCGGTTTCACCGCCGATGTCGACGAACGGGCGTTGGCCAAGTTGGCCCACGATCACGGTATTCCCTTTGCCGTCGATCTCGGTAGCGGGACGCTCGTCGATCTTGGACGCTTCGGCCTGCCGCACGAACCGACACCAGCAGAGACCATCGCTGGTGGTGCCGATCTGGTGACCTTCAGCACCGACAAACTGCTCGGCGGCCCGCAAGGTGGCGTCATCGTCGGGCGGCGCGACCTGATCGCGCGGCTGAAACGCAACCCGCTGAAACGGGCCATGCGATGCGACAAGTTGACCATCGCCGGGCTCGAAGCTGTGCTGCGTCTTTACCTCGATCCTGACCGATTGACCGTACGCCTGCCCGTGCTGCGCCATCTGGCGCGCAGTGAGGCCGATGTCACCGCTCAGGCGCAGCGCTTGTGTCCGCAGGTGGCGACACGGCTGGGTGGTGTCGCGACTGTCTCGGCGGTGGCCTGCCACAGTCAGATCGGCAGCGGTTCGATGCCGGTGCACAGCCTGCCGAGCGCGGCTCTGGCCCTGCGTCCGGTATCGCCGGGGCGCAAGGTATCGGATGCCGCACTATCGCGCCTGGCGGCGGCGTTGCGCCATTTGCCGCTGCCCATTGTCGGCAGGATCGCCGATGGGGCGGTGCTGCTCGACCTGCGGTGCCTGGATGACGAGGCGGCTTTCCTAGGCCAGTTGGTGCTCCTGCCGGGGCTGCCCCCGGCCGATGAGACGAGAGGTGGTGCGTCGCGGTGCGACTCGCTGTAGGGTGGTCAGAACCTTGGGAGTTTTGGCTATGAGCGACGACGTAAAGGTATTCTGGCAGCCGGGTTGAACCAGCTGTCTCCGGGTCAAGGAATACCTCTCGGTCCGTGGGATCGAGTACACCTCCGTCAATATCGTCGACAATGCGGACGGCCTGGCCGAACTGCAGCGCCTGGGTATCAGCAAAATTCCTGTGGTCTCACGCGGCGACGAATTTGTTTTCGGTCAGTCGCTGAACGATGTCGCCCGCTTCCTGGGTATCGACGAGAAGTTTCGTCCTGCCCTGGCCCCGGGGGAATTGGTCAGCCGGCTCGACCGTTTCATTCTTGCCGCGCAGCGATTCCAGCGCCAGATCCCCGACTCGCGGCAGCAGGAAACGTTGCCGGGACGCCCACGGCCGCTCAGGACCTTGGCGCATCACATGTACCGCATTCCGGCGGCTTTTCTGGAAACTATGCGCGGCGCCAAGATGAACGAAGGCGCGGCCTCCGGCCGGCCCGACGCCAGCATGACACGCTTCGACGACATTGCCCGCTATGGCGAGACCGTGCGTCTCGACCTTGCCGGCTGGTGGGCGAATCTCGCGGATCGGTCCTGTACCCATCGGGTCGAGGCCTATTGGGGGCAGCCCTCCGCCCACGAGCTTCTCGAACGCACGACCTGGCACATCGCCCAGCATTGCCGGCAGTTGATGTGGTTCCTCAACGAGCAGGGAACGCCGCCGAACGGACCGCTCGCCGACAGCGAGTTCAAGGGCCTGCCGATGCCGGAGAATATCTGGGACGATTGACATGATCGTCGCCACCGCCGGTCACATCGACCATGGAAAAACCAGCCTCGTTAAAGCCCTCACCGGTATCGACACCGATCGCCTGCCGGAAGAAAAGGCGCGCGGCATGTCCATCGACCTGGGCTTCGCCTATGTGCCGGTGGCAGGCGGTGGACACGACGGCGCGGTTCTTGGCTTCGTCGATGTGCCGGGGCACGACCGCTTCATCGCCAACATGCTGGCCGGCGTCGCCGGCATCGACCATGCCCTGTTGGTGATTGCCGCCGACGACGGGCCGATGCCGCAGACCGCCGAGCATCTGGCCATCCTCGACCTGTTGGGGGTCGCCCAAGGCAGCGTCGCCATCACCAAGATCGACCGGGTGCCGCGCGAACGGGTGGCCGAGGCGACGGCTGTGGCCCTTGCCTTGATCGGTGGCACAAGACTCGCCGGTTCGCCGGTCTTTCCCGTCTCCGCCACCGGCGGCGAGGGCGTTGCCGCCTTGCGCGCCCATCTGCATGCCGTTGCCGGCGGTTGGACGGGGCGCGCCGCCAAGGGCCGCTTCCGGCTGGCCATCGACCGTTCCTTCGTGATGGCCGGGTCGGGCGTCGTTGTCACCGGATCGGCGCTGTCGGGCAGCGTCGCCGTCGACGATGGGCTGGTCGTCTCCCCAGCAGGGATTGCCGTGCGGGTCCGGGCCGTCCGCGCCCAGAACCGGACGGTTGCTCGTGGTGTGGCCGGCGACCGGCTGGCGTTGAACATCGCCGGCCCTGGCCTGTCGCGCGATGCGGTCGGGCGCGGCGACTGGTTGGTCGCGGCGGAGGCGCATCGACCAACGGCGCGGCTGGACGCCTGCCTGCGGTTGCTGGCGGCGGAACAACGTCCCCTGGCCCATTGGACGCCAGTACATGTTCACCTCGGCGCCGCCGACATCACCGGGCGCATCGCCGTACTCGATGGGCGGCGCGTCGAGCCGGGCGGTGCGGCGCTGGTGCAGCTGGTTCTCGACGATCCCGTTGCCGCCGTGCGCGGCAACCGATTCATCCTGCGCGATCGCACGGCCCGGCGGACCATCGCCGGCGGTACCGTGCTCGACCCCGAGGCGCCGGCCCGTGGTCGCCGTCGCAGCGAACGCCTGTGCCTGCTGGCCGCCCTTGAACAGCCGGAGCCTGAAGCGGCACTGGCGGCGTTGTTGGCAGCGAGGCCGCAAGGCGTCGACCTCGGCTGGTTCGCTCGCAGCGTCAACGCCGAAGCGGTGCAGCTTGCCGACTTGTGGCGGGCGGTGCCGATGGTCCGCGTTGGCGGCGCGGGGGCGGAGGTGGGCTTTTTGCCGCAACGCTGGGCCGCGATGGGCGAAGCGGCGGTCGCGGCGATTGTCGCCGGTGCCTTTCAAGACGATGCGCGGGGCCTGCGCGACGAGGCGTTGCGCCTTGCACTCGAGCCGGTACCAGGGCGCGCTGTGTTCGAGCTTCTGCTTTCGGCGCTTGCAGCCGCAGGCCGCATCCTGCGCGCTGCCGGTTTCGTCCGGCCGGCCGGAACGCGCCAGCGGTTGCCGGTGGCCGATGTCGCGACGTGGCGGCGCATCGAAGCCTTGCTGCTGGCCGGCGGTATGCGCCCGCCGAGCCTTGGCGAGGTGGCGGCGGCGCTGGCCTTGCCGTTGGATCGGGTTGAACGTTTTCTGTCGCGTGTCGCGGCGCTGGGCCTGGTGACGCGGGTCGCCAGGAACCGTTTCTATCCGGTGACGGCGCTCAGCGAACTGGCGCAGGTGGCCGAGCGGCTGGCGGGTCTGGCGGCGGATGGCGGTTTCGAGGCCGGCGACTTCCGCGATCAGACGGGCATCGGTCGCAATCTGACCATCGAAGTGCTCGAATTCTTCGACGCCCAGGGCCTGACCCGGCGCGACGGCGGCCGGCGATGGATGGCGCGGCCGGCCGCCAGCCTGTTTCCGCCCGCCGACGGTTCGCCTTGATCGGCGCCGTACATGGCCTAAGCTGGCGGTGGAAGAGAGACGGAGCCCGGTGGTCCGCTCGGTCTTCAAAACCGATGGGAGGCGTTAGGCGCCTTCGGTAGGTTCGACTCCTACCTCTTCCGCCAAGTTTTTAGACTAATATATTGATTTTAAAATATAATTTAAGATGTTGTTTTTAGCGGACCCACATAGCGCCCCACACTATGCTCTGAACAGCGCTGAACGCAAGCGAACGCAATGCCTCAATGTCGTTCTCATTTCGTTCGGGAGGTGGCAGCATTCCCGCATGTTCGACCCTCAACCCGGTTTTGACTTCCGGCCCATCGGCTCATGGGAGCCGCAATTCAGCATCTATGCCGATTGCAGCGATTGGAAGTGCGGCCATAGCGGCAAGCTGGATCGGGAAAATCTGATCGGTCGGTACGGCGAGGGCCTGCTGATAGGCGACTTGAAGCGGATGCTTCGCTGCGGGATGTGTGGCAGCAAGCGGGTGAGGGTTCTCTTTAGCTGGAACATCAATTACCAGGAGCGGAAGGGTTCGGCCGCCGTTCGCCCCGTCGCCACCGTTCCGGCATCGTAAATCGGCCCTGCCATATCCCGGTTCCGGCATCGTGGGCGGTTTGTTCCTCGTCAACATAGTCCCGGCTGTACTGCCGATAGGCGACGGCCCAGCCGGATGCCACAAGCCAACCGTTGATATCCAACGCCCCCAGATAACAGACGGCCACCGTTCGGCCGTAGCGATCCCGGTCACGCACCGGGCCTGCCCCTACGATTTCAATCAGCCGCGCGTGCTGCGCCATGTCCGCGTCGCCGGCGAGCCGGAAAGCGAACTGGCGCCGACGGAGCGCGACGAACGGGCCGATGATTTTCAGCCCAGGGCGGCGAACCGGTAAGGATGGCCGCCCCGTTCGCTATCCCTACAGAGTCCCGATCGAATAGGCATCAGCCGGCGCGGTCGTCAGGTCGAACACCAGCTTGACCCAGACGGCCAGCACCAGGATGGCCAGCAGGCCGCGCAGATGATCGCTTCGCAGGCGCCCACCGAAGCGCGCGCCGAACTGCGCCCCCACCACGCCCCCGGACAGCAGCAGCATGGCGAGAACGGTATCGACGCTCTGATTAGCCACGGCTTGCAGGATGGTGACGTTGATGGTGACGAAGATGACCTGGAACAACGACGTGCCGACGACGGTCTGCGTCGGCATGCCAAGGACATAGATCATCGCCGGCACCATAATGAAACCGCCGCCGACCCCCATGATGGCCGTCAGCCCGCCGACCACGAGGCCGACGGCAAGGGGCAGCAGGGCGCTGATGTAAAGCTGGGAACGGCGGAAGCGCATCTTGCCGGGCAGGCCGTGCAGCCACAGATGGCGGTGTCGCTTGCCCGGTTTGAGCCGGAAGCGGAAGACCATCGCCTGAATGCTTTCTATCAGCATCAAAAAGCCGATGGCGCCAAGAAACACGACGAAGCAGAGTTGGATGATCAGTTCGATGTATCCCAACTGGCGCAGCACGGTGAAAAGCCATACGCCGAGGGACGAGCCGGTGACGCCGCCGGCCAGCAGGATCAGGCCCATTTTGACATCGACATTGCCGCGCCGCCAGTGGGCGAGGACGCCGGACACCGAGGTCGCGACGATCTGGTTGGCGCCGGTGGCGACGGCGACGGCCGGCGGCACGCCGATGAAGATGAGCAGCGGCGTCATGAGAAAGCCCCCGCCGACGCCGAACAGGCCCGAGAGAATGCCGATCAGTCCGCCGATCCCCAGGATAGCGAAGATGTTTACCGATGTTTCGGCGATCGGCAGGTAAATCTGCATGGCTCTTGCACGTGCCGGGGAGAAGGGGTTGCCAACTCTATCTAGTCGCTAAGGGCCGACATTTATATCGGCATTCTTCGGAGAAGACTTCGACGAGGCCCTTATTACCCCTGACCCGGGGACGCCCCTTTAGGCTTTGGCGCGGCTTGGCTCGGTGACCCTCAATGGCCGCGTCGTCGCCGTGCTCGCGGATGTAGAGATGGGCGGAGCGGTATATGTCGAGGTCTTCGGTCATCACTTGCCTATCGTTGGCTTCCACTCGCGGGCCAGCTTCTGGGCTTCGGCTATCTGGGCGGGGGTCATTTTGCCGGCGACGTTATCCCGGTTTTTGATGGCATCTTTATCGCCAGCCACTGCCCCCAGGTTGTACCACTTGTGTGCCTGGACATAGTCCTGCGGCACGCCTCGGCCGTTGGCGTACATGACGCCGAGGTTGTACTGGGCATAGGCATCGCCCTGATCTGCCGCCAGCCGGTACCACTTCACCGCAGCGGCATAATCCTGCGGCACGCCTTGGCCTTCGCTGTACATGACGCCGAGGTTGGACTGGGCTTTCTCATTGCCCTGATCTGCCGCCAGCCGGTACCACTTCACCGCAGCGGCATAATCCTGCGGCATGCCTTTGCCTTCGCTGTACATGGCGCCGAGGATGGTCTGGGCATCGGCATTGCCCTGATCTGCCAATGGGCGCCACAACCGCAGCGCGGTCGCATAGTCGCCTTTTCTGTAGGCAGCCACAGCGTCCTCGAACGGCCCCGCAGCCACCGGCCCCGCCAAGCCGACCGCCAGAAACAACGCGACGAGAATTGCCCGCATTGTCTGCATGACGTTGCCTCCGTTGAATACCCGCCGAGCCTAGCAGGCTTTAGGGCGGACTTCCTCTTAATACCGACTTCAGCGACAGGGGCGGGGCCGATGCCGAGATGGCGACCATCGAGCAGCGCATCCGCGACGACCGCGCCGGCTACTTCGGCGACAGCGTCATGCAGGCTCGCTACGCCAGCTTGATCAAGGCCAGGGAACAGCAGGGCCAAGGTTTGTCGGGCCTCTCCCGCCGGGGCTTTTTCTTGCTATACTGGTGCAAGGCAGCCGCTGGGGGGACTTATGGGGGCTCCACAAGATACGGCCGAGGCCGTTCTCATTGTCATTAAGCGCCTGCTGAAATGGCTCATGGTAGGCGTCCTGGTTTTGGTCGGAATCGCCGCTGTCATAGGCGGTGGGGTCTGGGCATATAACTATGCGTTCGAAGACTTACCGAAATCGCAGATTAAAATTCTGGTTTCGATTTCGGATGCAAGATGCCCCGATACGCATCCGGTCTCGGTGGGCGTCGTCAATGAATCAAAACGAACCCTAAAAAGTGCCGCTGTTAAATTGAAGGCTCGATTGCCAGGGCACAGCACAAATTATGCAGCCTACCCCTCCGAGGCGGAGTTCGACCGGATACTCAAGCCGGGCGAAAGTTGGATGAACTGCTGGGGGTTCAAACCCTCTGAGGCAGCGCCGAGGGGAAAGAACTCAAAGGACCTGGAGTGGAGCGTCGATTATTACAGCGTCCGGTTCGAGGAGAAATAGGTCTCGGGTAGTCAATCGAAGTGCTTCAGCGTGCTTACTTAAGGGGGGGCGGGCATGGACGAACTGGTACGCTTTTTAGGGGGAGCTATAGTCTGGGCATGTATCCTCGTCGCCATTTGGGCATGGTCCCCCTGGGACAAAATTTTCTCGGGTGAGGAGTTGACCTCTTATCCTGCCCGATGTGGACCGGCATCTACGCGAACCCATTGCGACCTGATCGTGATGGACCGGACAAAGTTCCGCATTCACGCGAGCGCTCTGCAGGTTGCTTATTCCTCTATCGACAATCCGACCGAGCCTCAGCGATTGGTCAATTGCTCCATCTTAGACAATGAAAATTGGTCCTGCCAAACCCCCAGCATCGGGTTGAAGGTCGTCTTTCGAGACGGCAGGGAGGTGCTTGAAGCTAGTAGCGTGCGACTTGGCGAAGTCCGCCTCAGAAAATGGCAGTGGAGGTTAGCGAACTGGTTGCCGGGAAAATATGACAGGGAGGTCTTTCTGCCAGAGCAGTACACCCGGTAGCGGCGAAGACCCTTCCTTAGGGGGAACAGCACGTGCCTAACTCCGCGCATATCCCCCGGAGTTTTTGACAGCATTAACGCGGGCGAAGACCCTGCCACCCTTTAAAAAAGGCGATTAAAGGCCCTAGGGAGGGCACACAGGCGCATTCCGCCCCCCTGCCAAAGCAACCTTTCTTGAAGATGCTCACCAGCGGGCTTCTACGGCGGTCTGGGGGGCTATCCTGGTGCCGGTTTTGCCTTAAAGGAATCCCTATAGGTTCATTATAGGATTCTGTGGGGGGTAATGACATGCAACTAGGCC
>CAMCUA010000077.1 GCA_945878455.1 Asaia bogorensis
CATTCCTTGAAAACATCAGGTGTTGCACTTGACGTGAGAATCCAGCGTGTTCAACTTTCGCCAAAGGAGTTCTCACTTCTCAAGTTGCTTTCCCTGAATGCCGGCAAACTGCTGACTCACAAATATCTATTGCAGCAGGTTTGGGGAACCGCACATGGCGACGACAACCAATATCTGCGCATCTATATTACCAAATTGCGCCAGAAGCTGGAGCAAGACCCTGCGCGGGATCAATTCATCGTTAACGAACCCGGCATTGGATACCGGCTGGAGGAACCGCGGGAATAGGAAGGGGCAGCGCCTCATGTCGGGCGCGACCACCCGCCTCTAGCGCGCCGGCAACATCTCCTCCAGTTCCTCGACGGTGCGCGGCCAGTCCTTGTGCAGCAGGCGCGACAGTGCCCGGTCGGCCAGAACACGGCCACCGGTCTGGCAGCGCGGGCAATAGTTGCATTCGTTGTCGGCGCGGACGATGCGCTGCACCGGCGTGGCGCAGACCGGGCACGGCTGGCGGTAGCGGCCATGCACGGCCATCTCCGAGCGGAAGGCGGTGACCTTTTCCGGGAAATCGCCGCCGGCTTGGGTGCGCAGGCGGTCGATCCAATCGTTCAGAGTCTTTTGCGTGGCGGCGTGCAGGCGGTCGATGTCGTCTTCGCTCAGGCGGCCGGTAAGGGTGACCGGCGACAGGCCGGCGTGAAACAGGATTTCGTCGGAATAGGCGTTGCCGATGCCGGCGAACAATCGCGGGTCGGTCAGCGCCCGCTTCAGCGTGTGGCTTTCGCGGCGCAGCGCGGCGGCGAAGGCAGCGCGGCTAGCGGTCAGCGGTTCGATACCGCCGGGATCGAGCCCGGCCAGGCCCGACTCTCCCCGCATCGCGTGCAGGGCGGCGCGGCGCTTCGAGCCGGCTTCGGTCAGGGTCAGCGTGCCATTGGGAAAATCGAAGGCGGCGAGGCCGCGCTTGCCGGGTAGCTTGGCGCCCGCCGCCAGCCAGTGCAGGCGGCCGGCGATCATCAGATGCAGCACCAGATGGAGATCGCCCTCGAAGCCGATGGCGATGCGCTTGCCGATACGGCGCAGGCCGGTGACGGCACGGCCGACGGCGTCGCGGGCCGGCGGCTCGACGGTGCGCAGCAGGAACGGATTGGCGATGCGCAGAGCCGTCAGCGTCCGGCCGCTGACGCGGCTATCCAGGGCTTCGATATAGACGGCGAGGTCGGGCAATTCGGGCATGACGGCAGGCTATCACGAGCCGCCCTGGCAAGGGACGGTGGAAGTGGTGGATAATCGGGTCATGACCGTTCACGCCGCCATGCTTCCGGATATGGAGTCCCCGAGCCTGTCGGTGCGCGACCTGACGGTCAACTTTGCCGGCGACGACGGGCCGCTGGTGGCGGCGGCCGGCGTCAGCTTCGACCTTATGCCGGGGCGGACCACCGGGCTGGTGGGGGAAAGCGGCTGCGGCAAGTCGGTGACGGCGCTGGCGCTGATGGGGCTGGTGCCGCCACCGGGACGCATCGCCGCCGGCTCGATCCGCTTGGGCGGGCAGGAACTGATGGGGCTCGACGAGGCCGGGCTCGACCGGGTGCGCGGCCGGCGCATCGCCATGATCTTTCAAGAGCCGATGACGGCGCTGAACCCGGTGTTCAGCGTCGGCGAACAGGTGGCCGAGGTCTTGCGCGTGCATCGCGGCTTGGACCGGCGCGCCGCCTGGGCCGAAGCCGTCGAGGGCCTGCACCGAGTCGGCATCGCCGATGCGGGGCGACGCGCGGCGGACTATCCACACCAGATGTCGGGCGGCATGCGCCAGCGGGCGATGATCGCCATGGCGCTGGCCGGCGAGCCCGACGTGCTGATCGCCGACGAGCCGACGACGGCGCTCGACGTCACCATCCAGGCGCAGATCGTCGACCTGCTGCTCGACATCCAGCAACGCATGGGGCTGGCCATCCTGTTCATCAGCCACGACCTGGGCGTGGTTTCGGAAGTCGCCGACGAGGTGCTGGTGATGTACGCCGGACGCCTGGTGGAGGCGGCACCGGCAGCGGCGCTATTCGCCGCGCCGCAACACCCCTATACGCAGGGACTGTTGGCCACCCTGCCCGGCCGCGGCGCGCCGGGCACGCGGCTGCCATCGATCCCGGGTCAGGTGCCCGACCTGCGCCGGCTGCCCGCCGGCTGCCGCTTCTCCAACCGGTGCAGCCGGGTCAAGGCGGAATGCCGGACGGCGGAGCCCGCACTGCGCAGCGTCGGCACGGAACATCGCACCGCCTGCGTCAGGATCGGCACATGACCGCCAACGTGCGCCTGAGCGCCGAGGGGGTCACCCGCCACTACCGGCTGGGCGGCGGTCTGTTCAGCGGCGGTCTGTTCGGCGGGGGGCGCGGCCTGGTGCGCGCCGTCGACGGCGTCGACCTGACCCTGGCGGCGGGCGAGACGCTGGCCCTGGTCGGCGAAAGCGGCTGCGGCAAGAGCACGCTGGCGCGCAGCCTGGCGCTGATCGAGCCGGCAACGGCGGGAGTCATCCGCCTCGACGGCACGGACGTGACGGGGCTCGGGCGCAGAGCGCTCAGGCCGCTGCGGCGGCGGGTGCAGATGATCTTCCAGGACCCCTACGGGTCGTTGAACCCGCGCCTGCCGGTCGGCACCATCATCGGCGAGCCGCTGGCCATCCATGGCATCGACGAGCGGCCGCGCCGGGTGGCGGAACTGGCCGAGGCGGTGGGGATTCCCACCACGCACCTGGATCGCTATCCGCATCAGTTCAGCGGCGGCCAGCGCCAGCGCATCGCCATCGCGCGGGCCTTGGCGCTGGAGCCTGAGGTGGTCATCGCCGACGAGCCGGTCTCGGCGCTCGACGTTTCGGTGCGCGGCCAGATCCTCAACCTGCTGGCCGACCTGCAGGCGGCGCGCGGCCTGTCCTATCTGCTGATCAGTCACGATCTGGCGGTGGTCCGCCATGTCGCCCATCGGGTGGCGGTGATGTATCTGGGGCGCATCGTCGAGACGGCGCCGGCAGCGCTGCTGTTCGCCCAGCCGCGCCATCCCTATACCCAAGCGCTGATCGCCGCCGCGCCGCAGGTCGGGCGCGGCAAACGCCAGCGCGGCCGGACGCTGGCCGGCGACGCGGCGAGCCCGCTGGCGCTGCCCGCCGGCTGCCCGTTCCATCCGCGCTGCCCGCGCGCCGAGGACATCTGCCGGACGACGCGGCCAGCCCTGGAAGCGGTGGCGGCGCGGAGCGGCCAGGCGGCGGCCTGCCATTTCCGCGACGAGGTAGTGGCATGACCGGATACCTCGTCGGCCGCGGCGTGCAGTCGGCCATCGTGCTGCTGGTCATGTCGTTCGTCATCTATGCGCTGATCGGCCTGATGCCGGGCGATCCCATCGACCTGATGATCAATTCCGATCCGAAGATGACGTCGGAGGACGCGGCACGGCTGCGCGCGCTATATGGAGTCGACCAGCCGATCTTCGAACGTTACGGGCGCTGGCTGACAGCGGCGCTCGGCGGCGACTTCGGCTATTCGCGCACCCATGCCCGGCCGGTCATGGAAATCCTGTTGCCGGCGCTCGGCAACACGGTGCTGCTGCTCGGCATCAGCTTCGTGCTGTCGCTGGTGCTCGGCCTGTGGCTCGGCATCCTGGCGGCGATGCGGCCCTATTCACGCACCGACTACGCGGTCAACCTGCTGGCCTTCGCCGGCATCTCGGTGCCGCCGTTCTGGCTGGCGTTGCTGCTGATCATCGTCTTTGCCGTGATGCTGGGCGTGCTGCCGGCCGGCGGCGTGCCGATGAGCGAAGATCCGGGCCTGTGGGATGTCCTGCTCTACGCCGTGCTGCCGGTGGCCAACCTGACCATCGCCAGCGTCGGCAGCCATACGCGCTTCGTGCGCGCCGCGATGATCGAGACCCTGCGCCAGGACTTCATCCGCACGGCGCGGGCCAAGGGCATCGGCGAGCGGCGCGTGATCTACAAGCATGCGCTCCGCCACGTTCTGGTGCCGGTGACGACCATCGTGGCGTTGAACTTCGGCGCGCTGTTTTCCGGAGCGCTGATCACCGAGACGATCTTCGCCTATCCGGGCATGGGCAAGTTGATCTTCGATGCGATCATGGGCAGCGATTTCAATCTGGCGCTGATCGCCCTGCTGTTCGCCACCCTGCTGACCTTGGTCGGCAACCTGCTTGCCGATCTTGCCTACGCCGCGCTCGACCCGAGGATTCGCTATGGCTAAAGCCATCGAGTTGGAAGCCATCCAGGCGCAAGGCACACTGACGCTGGCCTGGCGGCGTTTCCGCCGGCACCGGCTGGCGGTGGCCAGCGGTCTGACCCTGCTGCTGCTGGCGATACTGGCGCTGGCGGCAGCACCCATCGAGGCGGCGCTGGGCCTCGACGGCCAGTCAGTCGACCTCTACGCCCGCTTCCAGCCGCCGTCGGCGGCGCATCCGCTTGGCACCGACGAACTCGGCCGCGATTTCCTGAGCCGCCTGCTCTACGGCGCGCGCATATCGCTGATGGTCGGACTGACGGCGGCGCTGGCCTCCGCCGTGCTCGGCACCGCCATCGGATTGATCGCCGGCTATCGTGGCGGGCGGCTCGACTCGCTGCTGATGCGGCTGACCGATTCGGTGATCGCGCTGCCGCTGCTGCCGCTGTTGATCGTGCTGGCGGCGCTCGACCTCAGCAAGATCGGCGTGCCGGCGGAGATCGCCCAGTCGGAGGACGTGAGCCTTTATCGTATCGTCGCCATCGTGGCGCTGGCCGGCTGGACGACGGTGGCCAGGCTGGTGCGCGGCGCGGCGCTGAGCCTGCGCGAGCGCGACTACGTGCTGGCGGCGACGGGGGCCGGCGCCGGCTCGGTGCGGATCATGCTGGTACATATCCTGCCCAATCTGATTTCACCCATCGTGGTGGCGACGACGCTGTCGGTGGGCAACGTCATCCTGCTCGAATCCGTGCTGAGCTTTTTGGGTCTCGGCATCCAGCCGCCGATCCCCAGTTGGGGCAACCTGTTAACCAACGCCCAGGAGCTGATCTGGGAGGCGCCGGCCCTGGCCTTCTATCCCGGCACGCTGATCTTCGTCACCGTCATCGCCTTCAATTTCCTGGGCGATGGGCTGCAGGATGCGCTCGAGCCGAAGGCGATGGAGGGGTAAGGAGCAACTTCCCGCAGGTGTGCCACGTATCATCACCAAATCGTAACCCGGTCAGCATAAAATGCGGGGCAATCGAATACGGTCATTTTGCGGCAGCATCACCCCTCTCCCTGTCCCTCCCCCTCAAGGGGGGAGGGAACCATGAAGCATTGCCGCGACTTGCAGTCGTGCATACAGGAGACGGCAACAGCGTCCCCTCCCCCCTTCAGGGGGAGGGACAGGGAGAGGGGGCCCGGAGGTCCCGACATCATACGGAAGGCCACTCGCCAAAGGCAGTGCTTACGGCGTAATTTGGCGGCATTGGGTGTTGCTGCAGCACTAACAACAGACGCGCCGGCCAGCCGACCCGCCGTCCATCAACATGAGGGACATCATGGCCGAGACCGCCAGCGCCGCGATGCGCATCCATCCGGTCATCCTGTCGGGCGGCACCGGGTCGCGCCTGTGGCCGCTGTCGCGGGAGCTTTACCCCAAGCAGCTGCTGCCGCTGCACACGCAAAACAGCATGTTGCTGGATACGGCGCTGCGCGTCCACGGAGCGGGCTTTGCCCCGCCCATGATCGTCTGCAATATCGAGCATCGTTTCATCGTCGCCGAACAGGCCCGTGACGGTGGCGTCGGCCCGCAGGCCGTCGTGCTCGAGCCGGTCGGGCGCAACACCGCGCCGGCGGTGGCCGCCGCCGCCCTGATGCTGACCGGCGAGGACCCCGAGGCGCTGATGCTGGTGCTGCCGTCGGACCATGTCATCGCCGATGTGGCAGCCTTCCACCGGGCCATCGCCATTGCCGCGCAGGCGGCGGCGGGCGGCGCCCTGGTCACCTTTGGCATCACGCCGGAAGGGCCGGAGACCGGTTATGGCTATATCAAGCGGGGCGAGCCCATCGCCGGCGTGAAGGGCTGTTTCAAGGTGGCGAGCTTCGTCGAGAAGCCGGACCTGGAAACGGCCAAGGCCTATGTCGCCGACGGCCTGCACGCCTGGAACAGCGGCATGTTCCTGTTCAAGGCGGGACGCTTCATCGAGGAATTGGAACGCTTCCGCCCGGCCATCCTGACCGCCTGCCGCCAAGCCATCGATAAAGGGCAACGCGATCTCGACTTCTTCCGCCTGGATGCGGAGGCGTTCACCGCCTGCGAGGCCGACTCCATCGATTACGCCGTCATGGAACGCACATCGGCGGCGGTCGTGGTGCCGGCCGATTTCGGCTGGAGCGATGTCGGCTCGTGGTCAGCGTTGTGGGAAATCGGCGAGAAGGACGGCGACGGCAACGTCGCCTTGGGCGACGTGATGACCGAGGACACCCGCGACAGTTATCTGCGCACCGAGGACGACATCCTGTTGGCCACGGTCGGCCTGCGCGACGCCATCGTCGTGGTCACCGACGACGCCGTTCTGGTCGCCGATAAATCGCGCGCCCAGGAGGTCAAGAACATCGTCACCCAGCTGAAGAGCCAGGAGCGCAGCGAGCACCGACGCCACCGCATCGTCTATCGCCCCTGGGGGCATTATCAGACGGTGGACGCCGGCGGCAATTTCCGCGTCAACCATCTGATGATCAAGCCGGGCGCCAAGATGAGCCTGCAATCGCACAAGCGGCGTGCCGAGCATTGGGTGATCGTCGGCGGCACAGCACTGGTGACCCGCGACGACCAGCACCTGACGATGACCGAGAACCAGTCGATCTATATCCCGGTGGGCACCCGCCACCGGCTGGAGAATGCCGGCCAGGAACCCTTGCGGGTGATCGAGGTGCAGTCGGGCGCCTATCTCGGCGAGGACGACATCACGCGCCACGACGACGCTTATTGAGCCGCCGCTGTCACGGATTTGTAGGCTATCTGGGCGGGGTTATCGCATGTGGCCTTGTTATCGCCTTTGGCCTTGATTGAATCTCTCGGCGACGTCCTTCCCCCTCTCCCTGTCCCGCTTATCGCCTGTCGGCGCTGCGCGGGACAGGGAGAGGGGTGGGCACATGCGATTGCCCTGGCTACCTGGGGGATCCCGGGGGAGTGCCTGTCCATCCTCAGTCCACCTCCGCTTCCGCTTCCGCCTCCAGCGGCGCCTTCGGTACGAAACTGTCCAGCTCGATGCCGCTGTAGTGCTGGCGAATCAGGTCGTCGACCGGGCGCAGGTCGTCGTTCTGCAACCACAGCCGCATCAGATGGCGTTTGCGCGCCGGGTCTTCCCAGTCCTCGTAGGCGCGGCGCGAATGCACCGTTACGTGGCTGTTGAGGATTTGCAGGTCGCCCAGCTGGAACGGCAGTTCGGCGGCGAGCTCGTCGGCGAGCTGCTGGAACAGCTTGACCGCTTCCTGGCGCTTCGCACTCCATGGCGCCACCCCGGGCAGCACCAGGGCCTTCTTGGCGACGCTGCCAGCGCCGCGCACGCCGAGATACCCGTCGGTGAAGGAGAACACCGGCATCTCGTACCAGGGTTTCATTCCCGGCGAGACCTCGCCATGCCGCGTCCAGGCGAAATCGCTGCACAGGTCGCCAGCCAGGTCGGGGCGACGCTTCAGAATTTCGTTGTAGAGCGTGACCGAACTGCACACGCGGCTGGCGCCGCCGGACTTCGCCTCGTGGATGCAGAACAGCGCCACCATGTCGCAGGGATCGCAGTGGAAGTTCAGCACCGCCTTGGTCTGGTAGGCGCGCGTGAAAGGATCGTCGTAGTCCTTGCCCATGTCCTTGACGTGGGCAAGCATGTGCCCCGCAGCGTTCTGCGACACCGCGGTGCCGAAATAGGTGCCGATACCCCAGAGCGCGATCGCCTGCTGCAGCCGGTTCATCTCCGCCGCCGGCAGCCCGCGCATCTGCACGAGGCCGCGGCCGTCCCTGAGCTCCGCGTAGATGCCCCTAAGAGCATCGGCCGTCCTCGGTAGGGGAAAATCCTCCTCCCCGATCTTGAGCAGCGGCCTGCCGCTCGCCTCGATGGCGCGGACGCTATCCATGATCTCGGCGATTTCACGCGCGTCGAAGCGGTAGACCCAATCCTCGTTAGCGCCGATCTCTTCGGGGCGCCACCCGGCCGGATCGACAACGGGTTGCAGCGGCACCGCTGCCATGCGCGCGATCCGATGCGCCCGGGATATCCTGTCCTGCATCGCCATGCCTTCCCGTTCTGCCACGTTTCCTGCGAGCTCCCGTTCCACGGCTGCCGGCTACTATAGCGCGTCTTCCGGCAACATTGAATTGCCTCCCGTCTCCCACAAGGCTGGCACGGTGCGCCGAGATGCCGCCAGCGCCTCTGGACCGGCCCGGAACTGCTGACTAAGCTAGACGTCCGGCACGCGCCTGCGGGTTGGAAAGAAACGTCCGGGACACCTTACGTCACCATCCCGGCACCAACGAGGAAGAAGGAAAGGCCCGATGACCAACGCCCCTGACTATAACTATGTCGATCCCGTTTCCGAGGCCATCGCGGCGTTCACCGTCGCGGCGCCGGATAAATTGCCGGAGGCGCTCGCAGAGTCCTCGATCCTGGCGCTCGGCGACTCGATTGCCGTGAGCCTGGGCGCGCTGACGTTTCCCGCAGCGGTCTTCGCGCGCAAGTACGCCGCGCTGACACCGGTGCCCGACGGTATCGCCATATGGGGCTCCAACTTGCGCAGCACCCCGGACATTGCGGCACTGGTCAACGGCGTGTTGCTGCGTTGCTACGACTATAACGACTTCTATGTCGGCAAGCGCAACAGCGGACATCCGAGCGACATGGTGTCGGGGATTCTCGCCGCGGCTGAATTCGCCGGGGCTTCCGGCGAACGGACACTGGCTGGCCTCGCCGTTGGCTACGAGGGCGTCGGTGCCGCCTACGATTGCTTCTCCACCGCGCCCGGCGGCTGGGACTACACCAACCTGTCGATGATCGGCTCCTGCATCGGCATCGCCAAGGTGCTCGGTCTCAGCCACGACCAGACCCGCGAGGCCATCGGCATCGTCGTCACCAACCACCTGGCCACCGATGAGGTCGAGTCCTGCGAGCTCAACCGCCGCGGCGACCTGACCATGTGGAAGCGCTTCAACGGCAGCGACGCCGTGCGCAACACCCTGCAAGCCTGTTTGCTTGCCTCCGTCGGTGTCGAGGGCTCGGTGCGCCCCTTCGTCGGCAACCAAGGCTTCATCAAGCATCTCAAGAACGACCCATCGTTCGCCAACGACGCCGTCAAGCGCTTCGCCCCCGGCAACCCCCTGACCGTCATTCAGAAGGCCTACTTCAAGCCGTGGCCGACCGGCTCGCAGGCGCAGAGCACCATCCGCGCGGTGCTGGAAGCCCGTGCGAAGATCTCCAGCATCGACGACATCAAGCAGATGCGCGTGTACTGCGAGGAAGGCGCCTACGAGCACTTCGTCACCATGCGTCAAGACGCCTGGAACCCCATCTCGCGCGAGACGGCGGACCACAGCATGCCTTACGTCGCCGCCGCGGCCCTGTTCGACGGCTACATCAAGATCGACAGTTACGATCTGGACAAGGTCAACGATCCGAAGCGGCGCGCCTTCATGAAAAACAAGATGACGGTGGAACCCGATCCGGCGCTGGGGCGCCTTGCCGACGGCAAGCTCAGCCGCGCCGAACGCGGCTACCTCGGGCGGGTCGAGATCGAAATGAAGGACGGCACCGTGATCGAGGGCAAGGCGCTGCCGTTCCCGGGCCATCCCGCCCGTCCGTTCACGCGGGACGAACTGGAGAGCAAGCTGCGCGCGAATATGGATTACGTGCCCACGGAAGCACGCAAGAAGCAGATCATCGAGCGGCTGTTCGACTTCCGCAGCGTCAAAAACGTTGCCGAATTCACGGCGCTTTTCGCCTTCGATTGCTGAACCCATCCACCAGCCCCTCGTGGGCCGCAAACTTTGCGAGCGAGTTGGAGCGAATGTCATGTTGAATGCACAAGACAACGAACTGCTGACGCGAACCGGGCCGGGAACCCCGATGGGTGCCCTGCTGCGCCGCTACTGGATTCCCGCGATGATCGCGTCCGAATTGCCGGAGCCCGATTGTGCCCCAGTGCGTGTCAAGCTGCTTTCCGAGGAACTGGTGGCGTTCCGCGATACCGCGAACCGCATCGGTCTGGTCGGTGAATTCTGCCCGCACCGGAAAGTTTCCCTGTGGTTCGGGCGCAACGAAGAGAACGGGCTGCGCTGCGCCTACCATGGCTGGAAATTCGACGTGGACGGGCAGTGCGTCGACGTGCCGTCGGAGTCGGCGGAGTCCGGGTTCTGTCGCAAGGTCAAGCTTACTTCCTATCCCTGCATCGAACGGGGCGGCGTGATCTGGGCCTACATGGGTCCGCCGGAAAAACAGCCGGCCCCACCGTCCTTCGAGTGGACGGGGCTGCCGCTGGACCACACCTATGTCTCCAAGCGCTGGCAGGAAAGCAACTATCTGCAGGCCGTCGAAGGCGGGGTCGATTCCAGCCATGTGTCGTTCCTGCACCGCTTCGACCTGGGTTCCGATCCCCAGCACCGCAATACCCAGGGGGCGAAACTGGCCCTGGAGACGCGAACCTCTTTCGACATTCACGACACCGACGCCGGCATGATGATCGGTGCGCGTCGCCCGGCGGACCCAGGCAAATATTACTGGCGCGTGTCGCAGTGGTTGGCACCCTGGTACACCCTAATCCCGCCTTACAAAGGTAACGCCTTGAACGGCCACGCCTGGGTGCCGATCGACGACGAGAACGTCATGGCCTGGTCCATGACCTTCCATCCCACGCGACCCCTGTCGGAGACCGAGCGCAAACAGATGGACACGGGCGTGGGTGTGCACGCCGACCTTATCCCCGGGACCTTCCTGCCGATGGCCAACCGTAGCAACGACTACCTGATCGACCGCAAGGCGCAGAAGGAAAACCGCCATTACAGCGGTGTTAAGGGCTTGGCGATACAGGATGCCTCCATCCAGGAAAGCCAGGGGCGGATCGCCGACCGCACCGAGGAGTATCTCGTCTCGACCGACAAGGCGATCATCACAGCGCGTCGCAAGCTGTTGAAGGCGCTACAGGACATGGAGAAGGGCTTCGACCCGCCGGGCCTGACCGCCGAATCGCATCAGGTCCGCTCGGCATCGTTCCTGCTCGAGGCGAACGGCGACTTCCTGTCGATCGCCAAGGACGCGACGGTGATGCGCAAGGGTGAGCCCTTCGTCGCCATCTGATGGTCCATCGCACCGGACTTGGCACCAACGACACCTGACCCCTTCGGATTGAGAGCTGATTTAGTGCTGGAATCGCTGGATATCTTGCCTAAACTGCCAAGTCATATAAAGTTTGCTATGGAGGCATATCGGTCCGGAGGCGTTGCCATGCACCTTATCCAGTAAGAATATTCAACCCCTTGAATCAACGAAGCAAACTCAATGACATTAGAGTCAGTCGCTCACTCTCATGGAGTATTTGAAAATGCAGCGTCTTGCGATGAAACCATCCCGCCTACTGCTGGCGACGGCGGGGCTTGCCGTGTCAGGCATGCTGGCCGCCACCAATCCGGCGGCCGCCCAAAACAAAATGCTCACTATCGTCCTGCAGGAAGAACCCGGTGACTTCGATCTGTGCCAAGCCATGCGTTCGGCGCAAGGCCGCATTCTGCGCCAGAACGTCGGCGAGGCCTTGACCAAGATCAATCCCACGGACGGTACGGTGACGCCGCTGCTGGCAACATCGTGGCAGCAGGTCAACGACAAGACCTGGCGTTTTAATCTGCGCCAGGGGGTGAAGTACCACGACGGCAGCCCCTTCAACGCCGACTCCGTCGTCAAGGCCATCAAGCGGACCTATGACGAGCCGAAACTGTTCTGTGAGAACCGGAGCAAGTCGGGGATCAAGACGGGCAGCATCACCGCCAAGGCTGTCGATGCAAATACCGTCGAAATCAGCCTGGATGTCCCGGCGCCGATTCTGCCGGTGGTCATGGGCAACGTGACGATGACGCATCCCGCGGCGCCGACCGATGCCTTCCAGACGACCAAGCCCATCGGAACCGGCCCCTATGTGTTCGACAGCTTCACTACCGGCCAGGACGTCAACCTGGTCCGCAATCCCAATTACTGGGGCAAACAGCCGGAAGTCGAGAAGGCCCGATACATCTACCGCAAGGAATCGGCCGTGCGCGCGGCGATGGTGAAGGTCGGCGAGGCCGACATCGCGCCGACGATCACCGCCGAGGACGCCACCGACCCCAGCATGGATTCCAGCTACCTGAATTCGGAAACGACGCGGCTCAGGATCGAGGCGCAGGTTCCGCCGCTCAACGACAAGCGGGTGCGCTTGGCGCTTAACCACGCCATCGACCGCAAGGCCTTGCAGGGTTCCGTTTTCTCCAAGAACGAGCTGATGGCCACCCAGCACGTCGTGCCCAGCATCGCCGGCCATAACCACGAAATCGACAAGAAGGTGTGGCCCTACGATCCCGTCAAGGCCAAAGCGCTTCTCGCCGAGGCCAAGAAGGACGGCGTTCCGGTCGACGCGCCGCTGCTGATCGTCTGCCGCCTTAACCAGTGGCCGGGCGCGCAGGAAGCCCAGGAAGCCAATATGGCTTATTTCAAGGCGATCGGACTCAATGTGTCGCTGAAATGCATCGATGGAGCCGAACATTCCAAGATGAACAGAAAGCCCTATGACACGAGCCGCGGGCCCATCCTGTTCCAGGACATGCACGACAACAACAACGGCGACGCGGTCTTCACCGTGTTCACCAAATACGGTTGCGACGGCGAGCAGTCGACGATTTGCTCGAAGGAACTCGACGCGGTCGTGGCCAAGGCAACCGCGATGCCGACCGGCCCGGAGCGCGTCAAGCTCTTCCAAGAGGCATTCCGCATGATCTACGAAGATATCGTGGCGGACGTCCCCTTGTTCCACATGGTCGGCTATACCCGCGTCGGCAAGCGCATCA
>CAMCUA010000078.1 GCA_945878455.1 Asaia bogorensis
CGCCATTGCCGCCTTCCGGTTCCGCTTCGCTCCACCTACAGCCAGCAATGGCCAGGGAGGAAGCAATGCACTAACATTCAACCCGGACCACCTAATGGGGGCCGATCAGCCGCCGAATCTCTTGATCATCCGCAATCCGACAGCAGGCAGCGGGCGGCGGGCGGCGTTATTTAGAGCGGTCCAATCGGCCCTGCTGAACGCCGGCTGCCGAATCGACATCCACGATACGAAAGGACCAGGCGCGGCGGAGGACATGGCGCACGCTGCCCGACACGGTACCTACGACGCCGTGATCGTTGCCGGCGGCGATGGCACCATCAACGAGGCCGTCAACGGACTGGCCGGCAGCGACCTGCCGCTTGGCATCATACCTTTGGGCACAGCAAATGTGCTGGCAGCCGAACTGGATTTACCGGAAGGCGCGGCCGCCATAGCCCGCATCATCGCCGATGGCATATCGATCCCCGTTCACTTAGGACAGGCCAACGGGCGGTTTTTTATCCAGATGGCAGGTATTGGTTTCGATGCCCATGTGGTTTCCAAGGTGCAGCCGCGACTCAAGCGCCTGATTGGCAAGGGTGCCTATGTCGTCGAGTCGATTCGCGCGTTGTGGGGCTTTGCCTTTCGCCGCTATCACCTGACCATCGATGGTCAAACCTACGAAACGGCGTCGGCAGTCATCGCCAACGGTCACTATTACGGCGGCCGCTTCACCTGCGCGCCCGCCGCCCGCATCGACCGTCCGGTTCTGCACGTATGCCTGTTCGAAAGGGCCGGGCCATGGCATGCGTTGCGTTATGCCGTCGGCTTGGCGCTCGGGCGGCTCCATCGCATGCCAGATGTGCGCATCGTCGAGGCTAGCTTCATCGTCATCGAGGGTCCCGCCGGCGATCCGCTGCAAGGCGATGGCGAAATCCTGAACATCCTACCTGCGGTCGTATCGGTAGCCCGGGAGAAGATTCGGGTGCTCGGCTCCGGTGCCTCTATTTCCCGGACAGGCGGCTGACGAGGTCGTGAAGTCCCGTCAGGCGGTAGGCACGCAACCGTTCGGCAGCCAGGATGGCCATGACCATGGTGACGCTTTCTTCGAGCACACGGTTGACGACGATGTAGTCGTATTCGGGCCAGTGGCTCATCTCGCTAACCGCCTTGGCCATGCGCCCACGCACCACCTCCTCCGTATCCTGGGCACGGGTGCGCAGACGCCGTTCCAGTTCAGCAGTGGACGGCGCTAGGATGAAGACGCGCACAAGATCCTGGGGAGCGCGCTGGGCAATCTGCTGCGTACCCTGCCAATCGACATCGAACAGCACATCGTGCCCGGCGGCGAGAGCCGTCTCGACCGGCGCGCGTGGGGTCCCGTAATGATGGTCGAAGACGCGGGCGTGTTCGAGCAAGTCGCCGGCACCCACCATGCGGTCGAATTCCGGCTTGGATTTAAAGAAGTAATCGCGCCCTTCGACCTCGCCGGGCCGGGGTGGTCGCGTCGTCACCGACACGGACATGCGGAGATTGGAATCGCGTTGCAGCAGCTCACGCGAGATCGAGGTCTTGCCAGCGCCCGACGGTGAGGAGAGCACCAACATCAAGCCACGCCGGCCGACGGCAGCATCCACGCCAGACTTACTCAATATTTTGCACCTGCTCGCGCATCTGTTCGACCGCCGCCTTCAGGTCGAGCCCAACCCGGGTCAGGGGCACCAAGGTCGACTTGGAACAGAGCGTATTCGCCTCTCTGTTGAATTCCTGACAGAGGAAATCGAACTTGCGCCCGACCGCGTCGGTAGCGATGACCAGTTCGCGGGCGGCCTCGATATGGGCGCGCAACCGGTCGAGTTCCTCGCGCACGTCGGACTTGGCGGCGAGCAAAGCGACTTCCTGGACCAAGCGTTCCTCGGGCAAGGGCGGCGAACTTTCGAGCAAAGCGCGCAACTGTTCGAGTAGGCGGTCGCGCAGCGCGGCGGGCTGGGTCGCCGCCAAACCGCCGGCCTGATCGCAAAGCGCGGCGATGCCGTCAAGCTGGCTGGCGAGCAAAGACTGGAGCCGCTCGCCCTCCTCCCGGCGCATGCCGGCCATAGCTGCCAAGGTGCGCTCGAGGCCCTCGAGCGATGCGGCCAGCACCGCCTCGTCCGGGCCGGCTGTCGGGACCCCTTCGACCGATTCCATAACTCCACGCAGACCAAGGATGCCATCGAGGCTGGGCGGCGTGGCATCGTGCACCCGGCGGCGCAGCTCCGGCAGGAAGGCCAGCACCTGCTCCAACGCCTCGACGTTGATCTGCCACGCCGCCTGGCCCTGGACCCGGGCGGCGGTCAGATTGAGGGTGACGTTGCCCCGGCGGAGGTACTGCGCAGCGCGCTGCCGGGCCGGCACTTCGATGCTTTCGAAGCCGGGCGGAATCCGGAGCCGGATGTCCAGTCCCTTGCCGTTGACACTGCGCGCCTCCCAGGACCATGCCCAGTCGCCTGTTCGCCCTTCAACGCGAGCGAAACCAGTCATCGATGACAGGCCCACGAATCCTCCGCTTTCCACAAGTTCGCCGAACTTAATAACCCTGCCACGGACCGGCAACAACCCACCTGCGTTGGCGATGCGGGCGCAAGACCCTATAACAGGCGCATGCGAAACCCACGGCCACAGTCGATCCTGATTTCCGGCGCGTCGAGCGGCATCGGCGCGGCGCTGGCCAGGCTCTACGCCAGCGAAGGCGTTTATTTGCATCTCAGCGGCCGCGATGCCACACGGTTGCGCACTGTAACGGAAGACTGTCGCCAGCGCGGCGCTACCGTCAGCGAGACCGTCGTCGACGTTCGTGACCGACCAGGAATGGCAACCTGGGTCCTGGCTGCCGACGATGCCCGGCCGCTGGACCTTATCATTGCCAATGCTGGCGTCGCTATGAGCGGCACCGACAACGGCGATGCAGAGACCCGAATCCGCGAGACTTTCGCGGTCAATCTAGATGGTGTGCTGAACACGGTGTTGCCGGTCCTGGGGCGCCTGCAACAGCGGCGCAGCGGGCAGATCGCGTTGATCAGTTCCATTGCCGGCTATCGCGGCGTGCCAGGCTCACCGGCCTATGCCGCAAGCAAGGCCGCCGTGAAAGCCTGGGGCGAAGGTTTACGCGGGCGCCACGCTGAAGACGGTATCCGGGTCACGGTGGTTTGTCCTGGCTTCGTGGTCAGTCGGATGACAGCGGTGAACAGCTTTCCCATGCCCTTCCTGATGGAAGCCGACAGGGCCGCCGCCATCATCCGCCGAGGACTGGCACGCAACCGACCGCGCATTACCTTCCCCTGGCCGATGGCGCTCGGCGCCTGGCTGAGCGTCATGCTACCGCCCCGCATTTCCGATTGGCTGATGGCGAAACTACCCCGCAAGGAATAGTAGTGCTTAGGGAGCTGGCAATGGTTCGGTTGGACCGCTGCCCTTCGAATCCGTCTGCAAGCGCCGCCAAGCGCGGACGTTGCGGTTGTGCTCCTGTAGCGTCCGGGCGAAAGCATGACCGCCCGTTCCATCGGCCACAAAATAGAGGTGGTTGGTGTCGGACGGCTGCAACGTGGCGGCGATAGCGGCCATGCCGGGGTTGCAGATCGGCCCCGGCGGCAGTCCGTTGACCATGTAAGTGTTATATGGCGAGGCCGATTGCAACGCAGCCCGGTTCAACGGAAGTTCCAGCGCCCCACCGCCAGCGACAATGCCATAGGCAACAGTGGGGTCCGACTGCAACCGCATGCCCTTGCCCAGACGATTGAAAAAGACCGCTGCAACCAGCGGCCGTTCAACCGACCGGCCGGTTTCCTTTTCGACTATCGAGGCCAGAATCAGCGCCTGGCGCGGATTATCGAGCGGCAATCCATCGCGCCGTCCCGACCATAAGCGCCCGAGAGTCGCCGTCATCGCCTCGGCCATGCGCCGGACCAAGCCGTCGCGCGAGTCGCCATAGGAATAGTGATAGGTTTCAGGCAGCAAGGCGCCTTCGTCCGGTTGAGTTGTCACCTCGCCGGTCAGGCCGTCGGTGGCGGCCACCTGACGCAGAATATCGGCCGTCGTCGTCCCTTCAACCACCGTCAACCGGCGCACCACCGTTTGACCCGAGGCCAGGATGGCGGCGACATCGCGTGCGCTGGCATGGGCGGGAATGGCGTATTCGCCGGCCTTCAGGCGAACATCGATGCCGCTGACACGCCCAGCGGCACGAAACACAAAGGCGCTATCGACAATGCCGGCACCTTCCAACTGGCGGGCGATATCGGCGACAGCGGTACCACGCTCGACGATCACCACCCGCTCGTCGGTATGAGGACCGGGTGCCGCATATCGCACCTGCAGCCAGAGCACCGCACCGGCAGTGCACAAGACGGCAAAAAACAGGGAGACGACGAGGCGAAGGACAACCCGCCTCATGGACGGTCAACTCAATTCGCGGAAGATCAGCGAAGCATTCGTCCCGCCGAATCCGAAGGAGTTGGACAGGACGATGCGCACCGGCCGCTCCTTGGCATGATGCGGCACCAAATCCAGATCGCAGCCGGCGGAGGGATTGTCCAAATTGAGCGTTGGCGGCACGATATTGTCGCGAATGGCGAGCATCGAATAGATCGCCTCGACCGCCCCCGCGGCACCCAGCAAATGGCCAATGGCTGACTTGGTCGACGACATGGAAAGCTTGTAGGCCGCATCGCCAAACACCCGCTTGACGGCAGCCAATTCAATCTCATCGCCGAGCGGGGTCGAAGTGCCGTGCGCATTGATGTAATCGATATCCTCGGGACCGACCTCCGCCCGCTTGAGGGCAGCCATCATGCAACGATAGGCACCGTCGCCATTTTCCGCCGGCGCGGTAATGTGGTGGGCATCTCCGGACATGCCATAGCCGATGACCTCGGCATAAATCTTGGCGCCCCGGCGTTTGGCATGCTCCATTTCCTCGAGCACGACGACGCCAGCACCTTCGCCGATGACGAAGCCGTCGCGATCCTTATCCCAGGGCCGCGACGCCTTCGCCGGCGTCTCGTTAAAACCCGTCGACAGGGCACGGGCCTGGGCGAAACCGGCAATTCCCAAACGACAAACGGCAGCTTCCGCCCCGCCCGCCACCATCACATCGGCATCATCCCACATGATCATCCGGGCAGCATCGCCGATAGCGTGCGAGCCGGTGGCGCAGGCGGTGACCACGGCGTGGTTCGGTCCCTTGAAACCGTAACGAATCGAAACGTGACCGGAGACCAGATTGATCAGGCTGGCCGGAATGAAAAAGGGGCTGAGCCGGCGGGCGCGGCCTTCGTGGACCGTAATGGCGCTGCGTTCGATCTCGGGCAGGCCTCCAATGCCGGAACCGATGGTGACGCCCGTGCGCAGCCGCGACGCTTCGTCGGTGGGCTGCCAATCGGCATCCTCCAGCGCTTGGCGCGCGGCTTCGATGCCAAACATGATGAAGGCGTCCATCCGCCGCTGGTCGCGCGGCGTGATGACGCTGTCGACGTTGAAGGCACCATCGCCTCCATCGCCAAGTGGCACGCGACCGGCAATCTTCGACGCTAGGTCGGAAACGTCGAAGTCCTGAATGGCGGTGATGCCCGACTGGCCCTTGAGCAGCCGCGACCAATTGATATCGACGCCACAACCGAGCGGCGTGATCAAGCCAACGCCGGTGACGACCACCCGCCTCATGGTGCCCCGCCGCGTTGTACCGAACCTGATGTCTGGTGCGTCATGATGCCGGAGACATCCGGCGGAACGGATCAGGTAGCCTTTTCGATGAAACTGATCGCATCCTTGATGGTGAGAATTTTTTCGGCAGCGTCGTCGGGGATTTCGCAACCGAATTCCTCTTCGAACGCCATCACCAATTCCACCGTGTCGAGGCTGTCGGCACCAAGATCGTCGATGAAGCTGGCGTTTTCAGTAACCTTCGATTCCTCGACGCCCAGATGTTCGATGACGATCTTCTTCACGCGCTCGGCGACGTCACTCATGCCAGTGAATCCTCGATACTTAAACTGTTGAAACCAAAAACGAATTTTTCGTCGGGAAGGCGCCGGATCCACTCCGGGGCCGGAAAGCGCCCGTACCTAACACACTTTTTTCACGGTGGCCAGCCTTTGTCCGTGGGGTTGCGAGAGCCCTAAATCATGGCCATTCCGCCGTTCACGTGCAGCGTCTGACCAGTGACGTAGGAAGCCTCGTCGCTGGCCAGATAAACGACAGCGGAAGCAATGTCGTCGCTATTGCCCAAACGGCCGGCCGGGACGCGTTCCAACAGGCGGCGGCGCTGCTCTTCGTTGAGCGATTCGGTCATCGCCGTTTGGATGAAACCGGGCGCCACGCAATTCACCGTGATGCCGCGGCTGGCGACTTCCTGGGCCAAAGCCTTCGACATGCCGATCATGCCAGCCTTGGAGGCGGCATAGTTGGCCTGACCTGGATTTCCGGTGACGCCGACCACCGAAGCAATGCCGACGATTCGGCCGAATCGCGCCTTCATCATCGGCCGTAGACAAGCGCGGACCAACCGGAAACCGGCGGTCAGATTAACCGCGATCACCTGGTTCCAATCGTCGTCCTTCATGCGCATGGCCAAGCCGTCGCGGGTCAGGCCCGCATTGTTGACCAGGATATCGATGCCGCCCATGGCCGATTCGGCATCCGCCGGCAGCCGTTCGACCGCCGCCGGATCTGCAAGGTCGCAGGGCACGATATGGGCCCGCTCGGCCAATTCTTGGGCCAAGACCTCAAGCGCGCCAAGGCGCGTTCCCGACAGGGCCACCGTGGCACCCTGGCGATGCAGGGCACGCGCCACGCCGCCGCCAATGCCGCCCGTCGCCCCCGTCACCAGCGCCCGCTTGCCACTGAGATCGAACATCCCGCTCTCCTTATCCGTTCCGCGTCACAGTCCCTTGACGAAACTGTCAATATCCTCGGGCGTGCCGACCGCCACGGCGGTCATCTCCCGATCGATGCGCCGGGCCAGTCCGGTGAGGATCTTGCCCGAACCGATTTCGGCCAGCATTTCGACCTCGCGGCCTTTCATATAGATGACGCTTTCCCGCCAGCGCACCAATCCCGTCACCTGTTGTACCAGCAAGTCCCGGATCTCAGCGGGATCGACAACCTCGGCGGCGGTAACATTGGCAACCAACGGCACCAATGGGGCCAGCATCGGAATGTCGGCCAGGGCCTGGGCCATGACGTCGGCGGCAGGCTGCATCAAGGGACAATGAAACGGGGCGCTGACCGGCAGCAGAATGCTGCGCCGAGCGCCCTTGGCAGCAGCCAATTGCACGGCCCGTTCGACAGCGGCCTTATCGCCGCTGACCACCACCTGTCCGGGGGCGTTGTCGTTGGCCGCCGCGCAGACCTGCTCGCCGGCCGCCTCGGCGGCGACAGCCTGGGCATCGGCCAGTTCGAGGCCGAGCAAGGCCGCCATGGCACCCTGCCCGACCGGCACGGCCCGCTGCATGGCCTGGCCGCGCAGTTTGAGCAATCGGGCGGCATCCGCCGGCGCGAAAACCCCGGCGGCGGCCAGCGCCGCGTATTCGCCCATGGAATGTCCGGCAACCAGGGCACAGACGTCGGCAATACGGACATTGGCTTCGCTTTCCAACACGCGCATGACCGCCAGGCTCGCCGCCATGATGGCTGGCTGGGCATTCTCGGTCAGCGTCAGTTCGTCCTCGGGCCCTTCGAACATCAGGCGGCTGAGATTCTGGCGCAAAGCCTCGTCAATTTCCTCGAACAACAGGCGCGCCGCCGGGAAAGCGGCAGCCAAGTCCCGCCCCATGCCAACCGATTGCGAACCCTGACCGGGAAATACGAAGGCTCTTTTCATAGGGTCCATCCTTTCGAAAACCGCCGCCGCGCATCCCACCGATTCCCCGGCCGCAAAGGGGCGCAAAGTCAAATCGTGCCCCAGCGCCGATGTCAAGGTGCGATGCCGGGCGGCGGATGATGCCGGGCAGCGGCTTGCATGGCCGGACCTTTTGTGTATATTCCGCCGCCTTGCAATCTCCTTGCCGGGCATGTGTCCGGCTATGCCTGGGCTTGCCCGGGTTGAGATAATCCGTGAGGAGAAACGGAATGCCCTTCTACGAAAACGTATTTATTGCCCGCCAGGACATTACGGCGGCGCAGGTGGACGCCTTGGCCGACGCCTTCACCAAACTGATTGAAGATCAGGGTGGGAAAATCGCCAAACGGGAATACTGGGGTCTGCGCAACCTAGCTTATCGCATTAAGAAAGGTCGCAAAGGCCATTATGTCCTAATCAATATCGATGCCGCGCCAGCCGCGGTGCTCGAGATGGAGCGTCAGCAACGCCTGAACGAGGACGTGGTCCGCTATCTGACCGTACGCGTCGAAGAACTGCAGGAAGGGCCGTCGGCCGTCATGCAGAAGAGCGACCGGCCCGGACGTGGTGAACGCGGCGACCGCGATCGTGGGGATCGGGGTGACCGCGGCGACAGGGGCGATCGCGGCGACCGCCCGCGTGGCGGTTTCGGCCGTGGCCGTTTCGAAGGCGATCGCCCGGCCTTTGGCGACGATAGTCCGATGGGAGGCGACGCATGAGTGCCGAACGCGCAGCTGGTGGTGGTCCTGGCGGGGCTGGTGGTGCTGGTGGTGCTGGTGGTGGCCGCCGGCCCTTTTTCCGTCGCCGCAAGAGCTGTCCCTTTTCCGGCGAGGGTGCGCCGCAGATCGACTATAAGGATTTGCGCTTGCTGCAACGCTTCGTTTCCGAGCGCGGCAAGATCGTGCCGAGCCGCATCACCGCCGTATCGGCAAAGAAGCAGCGCGAACTGGCCCGTGCCATCAAGCGCGCCCGCTTCCTATCCCTACTGCCCTACGTGATAAAGTAATATCGCCTTCATCCAGGGGCCGCCCATGCAAAGCGGCCCCTGTGGCGACCATCCCGTAGGTTTGGAATCGATACCATGATCGCGGCGCCGCCGAGGGAAGGGGACCATGTCCCGCAGCACGCTGATAGCCTTGGGCGCTGGCTTGGCGAGCGCGCTCTTTTGGCTGACCGGGCTATTGGGGCCGATAGCCTCGCTGCCGCTGTTCCTGGCCGGTTTAAGTCTGGGCACACAGGCGGCATCCATCGCCTGCGCCGTCGGCTTTTTCCTCATTTGGCTGTTGGGCACCCAGATTGGCGACGGCGCCCTGCTGGCCGGCCTCTACGGGCTGGTCTATGCCGTGCCCGCTTTGATTGTCGTGCGCCAATCCCTGTTGCGCCGGCAGCCACCGACGGGCCCGACGATTTGGTATGGGTCTGGCGGCATCGTCAGCATTCTGACGGCTTTTTTCCTGGGGCTGCTGCTGCTGGCGGCCAGTTTCTTTTGGCTGAACGGCCTGAGCGTCGGCGATGCACTGGCCACCCAAGTCGCGGAATTGGTCAAGGCGGTCGATGCAGAATGGACGGAGGCCGAACGCCAAAACGTCATCGCCCGGACCATCGTCATGCTGCCGGACCTGGTGTCCGTTTTGCCCGGGTTGGTCATGACGTCGTGGCTGCTGATGACGCTGGCCAGCGCCGGTATCGCGCAATCGCTGTTAACCCGCATGGGGCGCAATCTGCGGCCCAAGGGCAGCCTGCACGAGGTCAACCTACCCCTCTGGATGTCTTGGCTCTTGGTCATTTCCGCCGCCGTGGCACTGGTGGGACCGGGCGACCTGGGGTATATCGGGGACAATCTTGCGCTGGTGGCGGCCGCGCCATTCTTTATGGTCGGCCTGTCGTTGGCGCATATGATGGCCAAACGCCTACCGTCGCCGGGTTTGGCGCTGACCGCTTTTTATCTCGTGCTGCTGCTGCTTGGCCCGGCGTTGTTGCTGGTTGCCGGGATTGGAATCATCGATCAATGGTACGGACTGCGTCACAGATTGGGCGCGCCGGGTAACGACCAGGAGACTGAGTGATGGACGTCATTCTGATGGAACGCGTGGAATCCCTCGGCCAGATGGGGGATGTGGTCAAGGTGAAGACCGGCTATGCGCGTAACTATCTGCTGCCCCGCGGCAAGGCGATGCGCGCCACCGAGGACAACCGCAAGCAGTTCGATTCCCGCCGCGTCCAGCTCGAGGCGGTCAACCTGGAACGGCGCAGCGAAGCTGAAGCCATTGCCAGCAAGGTCAACGGCATCGCTGTCGTGCTGGTCCGCCAGGCCGGCGAAGCCGGGCAGCTGTACGGTTCGGTCAACGGCCGCGACATCGCCGATGCCGTGACCGGCAGCGGGGTTGACGTATCGCGCCAGCAAATCCGCCTCGACCGGCCGATAAAGACCATCGGTCTGCACGAGGTGCGCGTCAGCCTGCATCCGGAAGTCGTCGTTACCATCGTGGTCAACGTCGCCCGTTCCGAGGACGAGGCCCAATTGCAGGCCAAGTCCGGTCGCGCGCTGATCTACCGCGAAGGTGAAGGCGCCGACAAGGAAGCCGGCAGCGACGAAGCCGACGTGACGGCCGTGGATGACTCAGCTGAGGCCGGCGAGGATCAACCCGCCGCTTCCTGAACCCGGCCGCTCCCGGGATCGTCTTTCGACCGCAATCGTGGAGTAGGCGAGCCAATCGCCTGCCGCTTGATCCACATCAGGGCAACGTGCACCTGGTCATGGTGCTCTCTTGCTATGGGCACGGACCTTCCATTAAGATTTTGTTACGGCAGACGGAACCGATCGATCGCCACCATGGCGGGACTGGGGAAAGGGAAGATCGATCGACCATTGAACACGTGAGGCGAGGCCGTAGCCGTCGCCAGGCGACGGAAGACGGTCCCCAAAGGGGGGAGATCATGTTCCTATTGGGGCGTTATCTAAACCGGCTTATTACCACCGGCCGATTGACCATCATCGACTCGCAGGGACAAGGCCATGTATTCGGCGACGGAAATGGCCCCGCCTCCACCATAAAATTTCGCGATAAATTAGTGCCTTATGAGCTTTTGCTCGGGCCTAGCCTGAAATTCGGCGAAGCTTATATGGCGGGCCGGATCGAACTGGTCGAAGGGTCGATCACGGATTTCGTCGACTTGGTGGCCTGTAACATGGCCACGGCGGAACTGCCGCCCCTGGCACGACTTGCCGTATGGCTCGACCGGCTGCTAAGGCGCATTCACCAATTCAACCCGGCCAGGCGGGCGCAGAAGAACGCGGCCCATCATTATAATATCTCGCGGGAACTCTATGATCTGTTCCTCGACGCCGACCGGCAGTATTCCTGCGCCTATTTCGAGGCGGCCGATGAATCGCTGGAAGCAGCGCAATATGCCAAGAAGCGCCACTTGGCGGCAAAACTGTTCCTTAAACCGGGCCAAAGCATGCTCGACATCGGCTGCGGCTGGGGCGGATTGGGACTCTACCTGGCAAGCGAGGCCGAATGCCGGGTCACCGGCATCACGCTGTCGAGCGAACAGCTGAAGGTTGCACGCGAACGCGCCGAGGCCGCCCGCGTCGACGACCGGGTCGATTTTGAGCTGCGCGACTACCGTTTCCAGGAAGGCCAGTTCGACCGCATCGTATCGGTCGGCATGTTCGAGCATGTCGGCATCAATCACTACGGCGCCTTTTTCGCCAAGATCGGCTCGTTGCTCGCCGACGACGGCGTCGCCATGCTGCATACCATCGGCCGCACCGACGGACCCGGCTCGACGGATCCCTGGATTCGCAAATACATCTTTCCAGGCGGCTATATCCCGGCCCTGTCGGAGGTCTTGCGCGCCATCGAGCGGTCGGGATTGACCGTCACCGACGTCGAGGTTCTTCGCCTCCACTACGCCGAAACCCTGCGCCACTGGCAGCAGCGGTTCCAGGCCAACCGCGACAAAGCCCGCACACTCTATGACGAACGCTTCTGCCGCATGTGGGAATACTATCTGGCCACTAGCGAGGCCGCCTTCCGCCACCTCCACACGGTTGTCTTCCAGATTCAAATCGCCAAGGAGCAGACAGCGTTGCCGCTGACCCGAGATTTTGTCGCCGACTGGAAGCGGGCGCATCCGCATCGCGACCGCGCCTCGCCCCAGCAGGACAACCAACGGGCGGCCTGAAGGCTGGCGAATCGGGGCGATACCGATGGGGTTGCCCACAGGTTATCCCCATATCCACAGGCAACCCCGAATAAGCAATTGATATCCCCGTTGTTTTCAGTGTCGCCCTGCATTGCCTATGGGCAGGGGACGGGGCTTTGCTATGCTCCGCGCCCATGGCCGTCCTGATCACCGATCCACCCGTCATCGAGCGCACCGCCAGCAGTGAGCGGGCCGATGCAGATCGAACGGAAACCAATAGCAGCAGCGCTTTCCGCACGGTTCCGCACAACATCGAGGCAGAGAAAGCGCTGCTCGGCGCCATATTTGTCAACAATCGGGCCTTCGAGCGGATCTCCGAATTCCTGCGCCCTGAACACTTCGCCCTGGCCCCGCACGGACGCATCTTCGAAGCCTGCACCCGGTTGATCGAACGCGGCCAGATCGCCGATCCCATCACGCTGAAACGGCTGTTCGAACAGGATGAAGCCTTGGCGGACATCGGCGGTCCCAGCTATCTGGCAGAACTCGCCGTATCAGCCGTTACAGTCATAAATGCCGGTGAATACGGACGCTTAATCTATGATCTTCATCTAAAGCGTGAATTAATCGGACTTGGTGAAGACATGGTCAACCGCGCCTATGGCGGCGAGGTTGACGAACGGGCCAGCCAGCAAATCGAAGTTGCCGAACAGCGGCTTTACGATCTGGCCACCACCGGCGATTACGAAGGAGGATTCATCCCCTTCCGCCAGTCGGTGCTGAAGGCCATCGAAATGGCCGAACGCGCCCATAAGCGCGAGGGCCAACTAGCCGGCGTCACCACGGGCCTTGTCGATCTGGACAAAATTCTCGGCGGTTTGCATTCCTCCGACCTGGTCATCCTGGCCGGGCGGCCATCGATGGGCAAGACCGCCCT
>CAMCUA010000079.1 GCA_945878455.1 Asaia bogorensis
CGCAGCCAGTTGCGCAGTTCGGCGTAACGCAGGGCGGGGTCGAGGACGGTGGCGTCGATGCCGTATTGCCAGGCGAGGTCGCGGCGGCCGGGATCGGCATCCAGCGTTTTGAGGTCGGCGGCGTAGCGCTCCAGCCCGGCACGGTCGGCGAACAGGCCGTCGGCGATCAGGGCGTGGCCGTTGCGGCGCATGGTGGCGGCGACGTCCTTGAGGCCGTATTCCGGGTGATATTGTACGCCCCAGAACAAGTCGTTGCCGGCGGCGTCGCGGATGACGGCGGCTTGCACATCGCTCATCGCATTGGCCGCCAGCACGACCATGCCGGGGGGACGGGTTTCGACCTCGTCGAGATGCACGCCGATGGCATCGAAGGCCTGCGGCTTGCCGGCGAACAGCGGGTGATCGAGGCCTTCGCCGTGGCGCAGGATGCGCCGGGCGATGCCGATTTCGCGGCCGCGCGGATTGCGCCGCACGGTGCCGCCGGTGGCCACGGTGGCGACCTGCAAGCCCCAGCAACTGCCGAACACCGGCACGCGGGCGGCGATGGCGGCGCGGGCGAGATCGACCTGACGCATCGCCGCGGGCTCGGCGTTGTAGATGTTCAGGCCCGAACCGGTCCAGGCGATGCCGTGGAAATCGGTCAGCGCCGTGGTGGCGGGCAGGCCTGTTTCGTCGGCGTCGGCCGGGCGGACGATGCTGCATTGGGCGCCCTCGCCCAGGCTTTCGAGCACGGCGACGTAATGCTCCGCCGTCGAGGCACCGCCCCATTTGACCTTCTCGACGTTATAGGCCCGGTTGTTGCCTTCGACGACGAGGATGCGCAGGGGGGATGGCGGGGGCATGGGCGACCGTCACGGGAGAGGCGATGGGCGAGTGTAGCCGATGCGGGCGGCGGCGGGGGTTGGGAAAAGGAGATGCGGGGATGAGTGGGGGATGTGGGGGAAAGGGTGCAAGCTACTCCCTCTCCCCGGTGGGGAGAGGGTCGGGGTGAGGGGGAACCGGTGGTGGCCAAGTCGATGCGCCAGGGCCGTCTCAAGCGGTGAAGCGTCATGCCGGTGAGGTCTGTTCCCCCTCACCCTCCCGCTGCGCGGGCCCCGCCCTCTCCCCGCCGGGGCGAGGGAAAGAGAGAGAGAGGGAGAGGGGTGTGTGTGTCACGCCTTGAACTTGGCGATGGCTTTTTCGTCGAAGACCAGGCCGAGGCCGGGTTTGGTTGGCATGACGATTTCGCCTTTGTCGACCTTCGGCGTTTCCCGATAGAGCGGCAGGCACCAGGGCATGTATTCGACGGTCAGGCCGTTCGGGCAGGCGGCGATGACGTGGCAGAGGATTTCGGGCATGACGTGGCTGACCACCGGCAGGTTGAAGGCTTCGGCCATGCCGGCGACCTTCATGAAGCCGGTGGGGCCGCCGACGCGGGCGATGTCGATCATGACGATATCGACGGAGCGGGCCTCGATCATCTGGCGGAAGGGCTGGATGCCATAGAGGTATTCGCCGCCGGCGATGGGGGTTTTGAGCGCGGCGGTGACGCGGGCGAGGCCCTGAAAATCGTCGGCCGTGGTCACGTCTTCGAGCCAGAACAGACCGACGGACTCGGCGCGGCTGCCGATGTCGATGGCCTGTTCCGGGCGCCAGCGCTGGTTGATGTCGCACATCAGCTTGATATCGGGGCCGATGACATCGCGGATGACCTGGACCCGGCGCACCTCCTCCTTGGGCGACGGATTGCCGGGCAAGGCCATCTGGGTCTTCATTTCCTTGAAGCCCTTTTTGAGCAACGTCGCGGCGGCCTTTTCGGCCTGCTTGTCGGTGAGGCCGCGGCGGAGCGCGCCGGAGGCATAGGTCGGCACCCGGTCGCGGAAGCCGCCGAGCAGTTTCCACAAGGGTTGATCGAGGGCCTTGCCCTTGATGTCCCACAGCGCGATGTCGATGGCCGAGAGGGCTAATGCGAAGATGCCGCCGGGGCCGCAGGAATCGCCGATGCCATTTTTCAGCTTGGCTTCGGTGCGTTCGATGCAGAGCGGGTCTTCGCCGACGATGACGGCCGACAGCTCCTCAACCGCCTTGTGCAAACTGCCGGTCATCTTGCCGCCATAGAAGGTGACGCCGATGCCCTCGATGCCGGCATCGGTGCGCAGGCGCAGGATGACGACCGGACGCTTGCGGCCCTTTTCCTCGGGCATGTTGGCCAAGGGTTCGTCTTCCGGGATATGCAGGACGGTCGCTTGGTAGCCGGTGATTTTCATGGCGGTTCCCCCTGGGGTGGATTTTGGTTGGGGGGACTTTAGCATGGGTGGGGGATGGGGGGTACAGGTGAGGATTGCGGGCGGACGATGATTCAGGTTGCTTCCTCGCCCAAACTTTCCAACACGCTATATTGCGTGACGCTATGAAGGCGTTGCCATTTGACCTTACTCAATGCCATTTTCCCACCCGCCAAGGTTGCGAAGGGGGTGAGGCCATATGGTGGGAACTACCTGCGCCAGGGAGCGGCGTAGCGTGGCGGGTATCTCTCAACATATTCCAAATCAGGGTGCAGCCCCTTCGCCAAAGTGCATGTCCCGCCCCCCTCGTTCAGTGCGGAAAGTTTGGAGTCCCGGATATGGAAAATTTTTATTGCGTTCCTCTCGGTCGTATTTGACGACGGCATCGCGGAAGGCAAGATCCATTCCTGGACCAGTTTGGACCACGAGGTATCCCTCTCTAAGCCGATAACCACGCTTGAGATTCTGTCGAATGCGGTCGCAGATCAAATTAGCAGCGCGACTAAGCTCTAGCATAAGATCCATAATAAGGTCGACGTGGTAGTCATACTGCCTAGATATTTGCATATAGCGCACTTCATCCCAGTCATCTATTTTGTAGAATTTCTTGGTCAATAGTGTATCTCTATTCTTCCATGTCTCTGCATGCATACGGAAAATATTATGAAAATCTTTTAGTACTTGACGGAAATTCTCGAAGGCGTTTTCTAGGTCCAGATACCGCCCGGGCCACACGCGATTCAGAAGCCAGTCGCGGAGGGCCCGTAGATCCCGGTCTACCTCGCCAGACATAGACGGCTGGCCATTCGAAAGCACATAACTACTCCACGCTTGCCAATCGTCGACGTGGGCAAGTCGCTCCCATGTGTCAATTAGTCCGGCGTATTGCTCATCCTCAAATTGCTTGGCTGTGTCGAACCCGAGTTGCTCCTTTACCCAAGCCTCATGCTCTGCCTTCATCTGATGGAGCCACTCGACCGTATACTCGCCCTCCTGCGTATCTATGACTCTGTGATGGTTTCTGCAAAGCAGGATAAGATTCGCGTAACTATTGCGCCGATCTACCGGCATCGATGGGTCAGCGCGCGGCCCGTCGTCGCTCTCAGCAACCACGTGACAGTTTTCGCCCACCAACGTCGGATCATCTGTCTCGGTTTCATCTTCGTACAGGTCAATACGGCAATCCGGCTTCGAACACCGGCCAGCAGCTCTGCCCCACAACATCTTTTGGGTCTTTAGGGAAATTGACACAATCAATCACTCAATGTGCACGTAAATACTCAACGCAAGCGAAAGGGCCGCAAATTGTGATCCTTTCAATGGATCAAGAGCGGAGATGCCATCGCCGCCACTGTGCTGGCACCAAACGCCCATATAACATCGAAGGTACAGGTGACTGGCAATGCCTGATTAGTAATGCCACGCTTCACTGTGCGGGTCTTGAACTTCGACTTTTTTGATTTTTCACATTGAGTTTTCATAGACACCTCCTTGAGTTTGCAGCCGAGAACTAAAGGGACATAACACCTATTTTCCGGTCTCCCTCCCCAACCTCAACCGCAACCCCACCGACGCCATCACCTTCAACACCGTCGCGAACTCCGGGTTTCCCCCGGCGGTGAGCGACCGGTAGAGGCTTTCGCGGGCGAGGCCGGTGTCCTTCGCCACCTGGCTCATGCCGCGCGCCCGGGCGATGCCGCCCAAGGCATCGACCACCGAGGCTGAATCGCCGGCGGCCAGCGCGGCGTCCAGCGCGGCGGCCAGTTCGGCATCGGTGCGGGCGGGCGGCAGGTCGAGCAGGCTGCCCTGGCGGGGCGGCCCCGAGCCTTCCCACTCCTCGGGCGTCGCCCGCTTGCGCAGGTCGTCGCGGAATGTAGGCGACACGCCGGAGAGGAAATCGTCCCAATCGGCTGATGCGGCGAAGGTCAGCGTCCGGCCACCGGGCACGTCGAGGAGGACGGCCTTCTTGCCGGCGCGCACGAGGCGCAGCACGTTGAGCATGGTGCCGGGGCTTTTGCCGTCCCAGATCATCAGGCCGGCATCGGCGACGCGGGCCATCTCGCGGTCCTTGGCGGCGTAAAAGGCGAAGCCCTTGCCGCTGCCCGAGCCCTTGCCATTGCCCGCGCCCGAGGCGATGCCCGAGCCGTCGCCCGAGCCCCTGCCGTCACCCGAGCCCGAAGCGAAGCCCGAGCCATCGCCCGAACCCCTGCCGTCGCCCGCGCCCGAAGCGAAGCCTGAGCCATCGCCGCCGGCATCGACGCGGCGGACGGGCCAGTCGCCGAGGTTGTTGCGGCAACGTTCGCCCGTGCAATAGATGGTCACATCGCGGCAGCCGGCGTCGAGCAGGAATTTCTGCACCGCCTTGTCGGCCCCGGCGGCGTCGCCGACGACGACGGGAAAGCCCTTGGCGACGACGTTGTTCAGCCGATTCTTGGTCGCGTCGGAAAGGCGGGAGATATGGCGCGATCCGCCTATGAAGACGGTGGTCATCGGTTGCTTCCTCTGCGGGTTGCGGTGATGGCGAACGCCCGGACGCTGGCGGCACCGCCCGCCCCCATCAGAAGGTCGGCGATGGCACTCATGGTGGCGCCGGACTGAAACAGGTCGTCGAACAGAAGGACATTCTTTCCGGCCGTGTCCTTGCCCCTGACCTCGTGCAGTCCCTCCATCAGCGCCCGACGTTCGGCGAATTCGGTGACGTTCTTGATCGGCGCCGTGGCGCGCGTCGTCGTCACACAGTCGATGCACGGCACGCCGAGTGCCGTCCCGATGCCCTCGGCCAGGAGAAGAACGGGCTGGACAACCCGCGCGGTGGACGGCGGCACGGGAAGGATCAGGTTGAACTCCGCGCGATGAGGCATAAGGTAACCGACGGCGGCCTCGACGATGCCTTCAACGGCGCTCCGGTCGCCCCGGTATTTCAGGCGATGCAGCAGTTCGCCGAGCTCTGAGCGTTCGGTGTCGAAGACGTCGTGGCCGAACTCATTGACGCCGAGATGGGTGCTGCGGACCGTATGCACGTCGAGGGCGATCCCGGACCGCCAGTTGCCGACGATCCGGCGCGGATGGATAGCTACCATATGGCACCTGTCGACCGGTGGTCGCGATTCTCTAAACGTAGCCTTTGGGCTACAGTTCGGCAATGCGATTCGAAGTCCGGGCGGCGCCGGGCGATCCGGGTGCTGGCGACGGCGGTTAATCGGCGGGGGGCGGGTCGAGGCGTTTGAGGTGGCCGATGGCGATGGCGGCGTGGGTGCCGTCGTCGAATTGGATGTCGGCGCTGGCGATGCCGGCCGGGTTGACGAATCGTTGCACCAGGCCGAGCTTCGGCGGCAAGTCCTTTTCCGCCATCGCGGGGGTGTGCACGCGCACCCGGTCGCCGGCCTTGATCCACATGTCTGCTGCTCCGCGTAGCCGTCGCCCGAGAGCCGAGGGGCCACAGGCGAACGCCGGCCAGCATGACCCAGATCGGCGATTCCGCAGATACAAATCGGATGGCGTGGCCCTCTCCGTATCCCGTGCGGGCGGTGGAGAGTTAAGGAGTCATAGAGAAGGGAGCCCCCTCTCCCTGTCCCTCCCCCTCGCGGGGGGAGGGGACGCTGTTACCACCAACCGTCTGAATGATTAAGTGCAGCGGCGTGGCCGCATGGTGCCCTCCCCCCTGGAGGGGGAGGGACAGGGAGAGGGGGAAGAACGCGCCGTTTACTCCGCCGCGGCTTGGGCCTTGGCCACGTCGTCCTGGATTGAGACGCGCCAGTGGATGCGGTCCTGTTCGGGGGGATAGTCGCCGGCGGCCTTGTGCACCAGGCAGCGGTTGTCCCAGATGACGATGTCGCCGACCCGCCATTTATGGGAATAGCCGGCGTCGGGTTGCAGCATGTAGGTGCGCAGTTCGGCGACGACGTCTTCGAACTGCCGTGGTTCGAAGCCTTCGATGTAGCGGATCTTGCCGGGATCGAAATAGAGCGACTTGCGCCCGGTTTCCGGATGCACCGGGGACAGCGCATGCACGCCGAGCGGCCGGTCGCGGTCTTCTTCGTTCAACAAGGCCATGGCTTCCTTGGTACCGCCGTAGGCGTAGCCGGCGCGGCGCCCGTCGAGCAGGGTCTTCAGGCGGGCCGGCAGGGCATCGTAGGTCATGTACATGCTGGAGAAATGGGTATCGCCGCCGGTGTCGGGGATGGCCACGGCGTAAAGCTGGGTCGCCTTGAACTTCACTTGTTCATAGGCGCCGTCGGTGTGAAAGCCGCTGGCGCCGCGGCCGTAGACCGCCTTGATCAGCTTGCCGTCGGCATCGAATTTGCCGATGCCGAGCATGGTCAGTTCCGGATAGTCGGGATGGCGGGTCGACTTCGACGGGTGATCGACGACGAGGCCATAGCGCCGGCTGTAGCCGATGAAATCGGCGATCTCCAGTTCCTGATCGCGGACCACGGTGACGCCGTATTTCAGCCAGGCCTGGTAGATCGGCGCGAAGCCGGCATCGTCGAGGCGCTTGACGTCGACGCCGGTGATCTCGCCACCGATGTTCGGGCCGAGGGCGCGGATGTTGAGCATGGGAGGGACTCCTTTCGCCGATGCCGCCGGTTGCGGAGCCATGGTAGCCATCGGCCGTTTCGGAGGCAAGCCGGAGCGCTTCGCGCGGGCTGCACGACGGCACGGCGCTTGCCCATCCTTCGAGACGGGCCTGCGGCCCTCCTCAGGATGAGGATTCAAAAATCTCCTCATCCTGAGGAAGCCGCGTAGCGGCTGTCTCGAAGGATGGGCAACCGGGAGGGCGCGGTGTTAAATGACCGGACCGCCCCGCCGCAGCCCCGGAGACCGCCATGCCGCGCCGCCTGCATACCGAACGTCACCTGGTGGCGCGCATCGGCTGGCTGCGCGCCGCCGTGCTGGGCGCCAATGACGGTATCGTTTCCACCGCCAGCCTGATCGTCGGCGTCGCGGCGGCGGCGGCGGCGACCTCCGACGTGCTGATCGCCGGCATCGCCGGGCTGGTGGCGGGCGCCATGTCGATGGCGGCGGGAGAATACGTGTCGGTCAGTTCGCAGGCCGACACCGAGCGCGCCGATCTGGACCGGGAGCGGGCGGAACTGGCCGCCCAACCGGAACTGGAACGCGAGGAACTGGCGCAAATCTATGTGGCGCGCGGCGTCGAGGCGGGGCTGGCCCGCCAGGTCGCCGACCAGCTAACCGCCAAGGACGTGCTCGGCGCGCATGCCCGCGAAGAGCTGGGCATTTCCGAGTTCACCACGGCGCGGCCGGTGCAGGCGGCACTGACCTCGGCCGCCACCTTCGCGCTGGGCGCGGCGCTGCCGCTGGTCATGGTCGTGATCGCGCCGCCGGCCTATCTGGCGGCGGCGGTGGCGGCGGCGTCGCTGTTGTTCCTGGCCCTGCTGGGGGCCATCGGGGCGCGGGTGGGCGGCGCCGGCGTCGGCAAGGCGACGCTGCGCGTGACCTTCTGGGGGGCGCTGGCCATGGCGCTGACGGCGGGCATCGGAGCGCTGGTCGGGCACGCCGTATAGGGGCAGCAGCGGGAGCGTTGCCAGGGATGGCGGCGGGGCTCAGAATGCCGCCATCCAACCCATCCTGGAGTAGCCAGCATCGCCCGTATCGCCGCCTATGCGCGCGGCCTGTTCGCCGAAGGGGGAATCCTGCGCGCCTTGCGCCACCGGGATTTCCGCCTGTACGCGCCAGCCGGCTTCGTTTCCAACGTCGGTTTGTGGGTGCAGCGGATCGGCGTGCAGTGGCTGGCCTGGTCGCTGACCGAATCCTATGCCTGGCTGGCCGCCGTGGCGCTGGCCGAGGCGGCGACGCTGATGGCCTTCCTGCCGCTGTTCGGAGCGCTGGTCGATCGCGGCGACCGGCTGAAGCTGGGGCGCCTGGCGCAGGTGACGCTGATCCTGCTGGCCGGCACCTTCGGCGTGCTCACCGTGTTCGACCTGGTGACCATCTGGCTGCTGATCGGGCTGATGGCGGCCTATGGCACGGCGCAGGCCTTTTGGACGCCGATCCGGCTCAGCATGGCGGCCAACCTGGTGCCGCGCGAAGACCTGCCGTCGGCTATCGGCCTGGGCGCGGTGCTGTTCAACCTGGCGCAATTCGTCGGGCCGGCGCTGGCCGGGCTGGTGCTGGCGGTCATGGGCGATCACCGCGACAGCATCGGCTATCTGTTCCTGATCAACAGCTCGACCTTCATCGGCTATCTGATCGTGCTCTGCGTCATCCGGCTGCGCACGGTGGAGACCGGCAAGGCCAAGGATTCGCGCTTCGTCGCCGACCTGGCGGAGGGCTTGCGCTATTGCCTGTGCCGCGAGGGGCTCGGCCTGTTCATGCTCAACATGCTGCTGGTCAACATCGTGCTGCGCTCGCACCGCGACCTGTTGGCCGGGCTGGCCGACGGGGTTTACGGCGCCGGCGTGCACGGCTTCGCCGCGCTGCAATCGGCAGCCGGGCTGGGTGCCATCTTCGGTTCGGCCTTCCTGACCAAGTTCAGCCGGGTCGAAGGGTTGACGCGGCTGTTGATCGGCGCGGCGCTGCTGGCGGCGCTCTGCCAGCTGGCGGTGACGGCGGCGCCCCAATACGGGCTCGGCCTAGTCTGCGTCGGCATCCTTTCCATGTTCATGGGTTTTTACGGCATCGGCAGCCAGGTGCTGGTGCAAAGCGCCATCCACGGCAGCATGCGCGGCCGGGTGATGAGCCTGTGGTCGATGGGCACGCGCGGCGGACCGGCCTTGGGCGCCTGGGCCGTCGGGCTGGCGGCCGAGCTGTGGGGCCTGAGGATCGCGCTGGCCGGGGCGACGGTGTTGTTCCTGATCGTCGTGTCGATCGTGGTGTGGCCAAAGCGGCGCTGGCTGGCCGAAACCATGGAAAAGCCGCCGGGGGACGACCTGCCGGCCGGGATGGCACGGCGGTAAGGTTCGCAAGGCTTTTGCGGTTTGCCGCCGGCAGGAGTAGCATGACCCCAAGGGTAAGGCCCACCGACCGTCCCAGGGAGACATCCATGCAAATTCGTACCCAAGATTCCATGAAGGTCCGCAAGATATCGGACTATATCGGCGCCGAGGTGACCGGCGTCGACCTGTCCAAACCGGTGGACGCGGAAACCAAGCGGCGGCTCAACGAAGCCCTGGTGCAGAACATCGCGCTGGTCATCAAGGACCAGACCTTCGACGGCCCGCGGCAGTTCTACGATGCCGCCAGCCAGTTTGGCGAACCGCAGGCGCGCGACTATTCGACCCATTCGCTGCCGGAGCTGCCGGAGGTGCACGTCATCTCCAGCCACCACCGCAACAAGGACGGCACGGTCAACATGACCGGCCCGCGCTGGCACACCGACCACGCCAACCACGAGTTTCCGCCGAAGTACACGATGCTTTATGCCATCAAGCTGTTCCAGACGGGTGGCGGCTCGACAGGCATCGCCAACATGCGCGCCGCCTATGACGCGCTGCCGGAAGCGACGAAGAAGCGCATCGATGCCATGCAGACGGTCAACGTCATCGCCGGCAGCGCTTCGAAGAATGTCAATTCCGACCGGCTGGCCTGGCAGAAGGCGGCCAACCCCGAGCCGGTGATCCACCCGTTGGTGCGCACCAATCCTGACACCGGCAAGAAGGCGATCTATTTCCACCCCGGGCGGGTCGAGAACATCGTCGGCATGACGCCGGTCGACTCGCACAAGCTGTTGGACGAGCTGGTCGAGCACGCGCTGAAACCGCAGTACATCTACAACCACACCTGGAGCCTGGGCGACATCCTGATCTGGGACAACCGCTCCGCCCTGCACAAGGCCAACTACGATTACGATCCGCTGGACACGACCCAGGAACGGCGCATGTTCCGCACGCTGATCAAGGGCGAACGGCCGCATTGAGCGGCCGGGGGATCAAGGGCGAACGGCCGCATTGAGCGGCGCCAGCAGCCGGCGCCGACCGATGTGATGTGACGGCAGTCACTGCCGACCGATGTGATGTGACTGCGGTCACAGCCGACCGCCGGCAGCGTCGGTCATCATCCCGTTTATTGACCTTTCCTTGGGGAAAGGTGGGGGGATGGCATGCGCAGGCTGATGGCGGCCCTTTCGCCACGTCAACGGGAAATCATCGTCGCACTGGCGGCACCGGCGGTTCTCGGCTGCGCGCTGTTGACCGGCGAGGCTACGTTGCGGATCGAGCAGTACCGGCACTTCGGTAGCGCCGCCCCCGTGGAAGTCGCCGTCGACCGCAACATTTGGGAATTCGCCGGCGAGCGCCGCCGGCCGCGACCGAACGCGGCGATGGGGCGCATCCGCTTTTCCGACCAAGGATTCCGCGGCGAGTCGGTGGCAATGCCAAAGCCCCCAGGTGTCATCCGCATCGCCTTCCTCGGCCCCTCGACCGTGCTCGACCACTATGCCCACGACGAGGCCCAATCCTGGCCGGCCATCGCCGTAGCGCAGCTGCGCAAGGCCTATCCAGGATGCCGTTTCGACTTCATCAATGCCGGTATGCCCGGATATGACCTGCGCGCCGTCGAGGATCGCTTCGTCGAGGATACCCTTGCGCTGCGGCCTGACGTCGCGATCTTCCAGGGTACGGACATGACCAGCCGGGCGCGCCAGCATATCAAGGCCCGGGGCGGCGACAGCAGTCCGTATCGGCCGAGTTGGTTCGCGCGCCATTCCTATCTTTGGCGGAAGATCGAGGTAAACCTGGTGGCGCAGCGCCTGCTGCGCATCGCCGCCCGCTCCGACCTGGCGATGCGATTGGACCTTCCGGCGATGCTGGCCGGCCTTGCGCCCGAAACCGAGCACCTGCTATCGACGGCCCAGCAGCACGGCGTGCTACCCGTACTCGTCGAGAATGCTTTCCGGCAGCGCCGCGAGCAATCCATCGACGAGCAGCTGGCCGGCGGTGCACAGCGGGCACTGTTCCTGCCCAACGTCTACATCGCCGACATGACCGAGGCGATCTACGCCTACAACACGGTGCTGCGGGATGTTGCGGCCGTCCGCGCGACCCCCTTCATCGCCACCTTGGATCGGATGCCGGCGCGGCCCAACTACTACATCGATTCCACGCATACCACCGTCGCCGGCAGCGCGGCGTTGGGCACCATCGTCGGCGACCGTCTTGCCACAGCGCCGGAATTCACCCGGCTGGTCGCAGAACGCGGCGGCTGTGGCGCGCGCTGAGCCGGCGCTACATCGCCAAGTATTGGAATTCGGCCTGCGGCTCGAAAACACTGTAAAGGACGAGCACGAGCAACATCGCATACCACGCGACGGCGACGGCGGCGGCGGCAGGCTTCGGCAGGTGACGGTGGAACAGCGCGTACATGGCGGGCCCCCTACAGGAAAAAGCCGATGGTGGCAGCATGCCACATGCGTAGCGTACCAGCGAGGTCGGGCTGGCGGACGATGGCGAAGCCGAACCAGACGTAATGCAACGTGAACAGCGTCGACAGGACGCGTAGCGCCAACTGCGCTGGCGGCCGGACGACGGTGGGCAGGCGGCGCTTCAGCCCTTGGAACCGCTGCCAGGCGATCAGCCCGAAGCCATGGAATAGCCCCCAGCAGATGTAACGCAGCGACAGCTCGTGCCATAGACCGATGACCATCAGGGTGGCGAGCGCGCCTAGCGCCGGGCTGCGGGTCAACGATACAACGGAGCCATAGACATAGTCGCGGCACCAACTGGTCAGCGAGACGTGCCAGCGTTGCCAGAATTCCGACAGGTTGCGGCTGAGGTACGGCCAATTGAAGTTCTCGATGACCCTGAACCCAAGCAGCCGGGCGAAGCCAATGGCGATGTCGGCGAAGCCGGAGAACTGGACATAGAGGTTGCAGCCTCCCAGCACGATCCAGAGATAGGCGTAGAGCGAGGGATGCTCCGACTGCAAGCCGCGCATCCATTCGCCAATCTGTCCGTTGATCAGGTAGTTGCCGAGAAAGGCGATCTTGACGTAGCCGTAGAGGATGCGCTCAAGCCCTTCTCCCAGCTGCGTCCTGTCGAGCCGTACGCGGTACAGGTCGCGTTGGTATGCGCCGAACCGGTGGATAGGACCAACAAGCAGAGTTGGCAGAAAGAACAGGTAACTGACGATCTCCGCCGGCTGCGTTTCCGCGAAATTGCCACGGTAGCGCTCGTAGATCAGATGCAGGCAGCGGAAGGTATAATAGGAAAGGCCAAGCGGAATCAGACCCTGGTTGACGATGGTCTCATACGTCGCGCCGCGGGCCCCGAACTTAAAAAGGCCGAGAACGGCGACGAAGGCTAACGTAGCGGCAACCACCATCCAGCCAGCCAGACGCGGCTGGCGGGCGACCAGACAGGTCGTTGCCGTAAATCCAACGAGTATGGCAGCCGACAACGGCGCCAGATAGGCAAGCAGAAGACCGGTCACAACGACCAACGTCCACCGTCGCCATGGATCGGGTGTCAGCCAGTACAGGCTGAAGGTTCCCGCCATGACGGCGAGCCATTCCAGCGACACGTAAAACATGCCCGCCCCTATCCCCCTACGCCCCCACTCCCGCCCCAATGCCTGGTGGGCCAATTCACCCGCTGCTTG
>CAMCUA010000080.1 GCA_945878455.1 Asaia bogorensis
TCAGGCCCGTGCTTCTTGCCCATGTTCCGTCTCCTTCAGGGTCCAGTCTAAGTTAACTTTTGGACCGCTCTAAAGGGGGCAGATCAATCTGGCGGCGGCGTTGGACAGCAACATGGAGCTGTGGATTGGCATCCGAACCCTGGTGACGCGGTCCGGCAGCCAAGTACCCCAGCCGCTGCGCGACAACCTGGCGAAGTTATCCTACTTCGTGGCCCAGGCGACGCTCGACAAGGGCGTTCAATTGGCGCCCGAGACCTTGGATTCGCTGATCAACATCAACCTGCAGATTTCCGAAGGTCTGCTCGAAGGCTACGCCAGGTCCGGCTAAGGCGCCCGGTCACGCGGTCAGGCCGGCGAGGTGGAGCAGAACACCCGCACCAGCGGCGCCGCCCAGCACGAACAGCATCCCGATCTTAAACCGAAAGACCGCCAGAAGTGTGGCGATGACCAAACCGGCGGCGGCGACGTCGAGGCTGGCCCAAACCGGCACCTCGATATCCATGCCGAACCTGGCAAAGGTCCAGACCTCGGCAAACAAGACATGCAGGGCAAACCAGACGGCAAGGTTGAGCACGACGCCGACCACGGCCGCGGTGATCGCCGCCAAGGCCGCTGAAATGTTGCGGTTCTGGCGCAGCCGTTCGACATGCGGCGCGCCCAGGAAAATCCAGAGGAAGCATGGCGTGAAGGTGACCCAGGTGGTCAACAGTCCGCCCAAGGTGCCGGCCAACATGGGCGATAGGTCGCCGGGATTGCGGAACGCGCCCATGAAGCCGACGAACTGCGTCACCATGATCAGCGGACCCGGCGTGGTTTCGGCCATGCCGAGACCGTCGAGCATTTCGCGCGGGCCGAGCCAGCCATAGGTGCCGACGGCTTCCTGCGCGACATAGGCGAGCACCGCATAGGCGCCGCCGAAGGTCACCACCGCCATCTGCGAAAAGAAGACGGCGATCTGGGTGAAGACATCGTCGGCGCCGAGCCGGACAAACAGGATGAGTACCGGTATCAGCCAGAGGGCCAGCAGCACGCCGCCGATTTTTAACGCCCAGGCGGTCGACGGCTTGGCGTGGGCCGGTATATCTTCACCGAGTGCGGTCAGCGCGTCGGCGACCTGAACCTTGCCGACAGCGCCATGTCCGCCGCCGGGTTGAAATCCGGCGACGCCGGCCCGGCTACCAAGGAAACCAATGACGCCGGCCGTGGCGATGATCAAGGGGAACGGCAGGTCGAAGACGAAGATGCCGACGAACGAGGCAGCGGCCAGTCCCAGCATGGTGCGATTGCGCAGCGATCGCTTGCCGATACGCATCACGGCTTCCAGCACGATGGCCAGGACCGCGGCCTTCAGTCCGAAGAACAAGGCCTCGATCGGGCCGACATTGCCGTAAAGCGCGTAGATCCAGCTCAGCGCCATGATGGCGATGGCGCCGGGCAGAACGAATAGGATACCGGCAATGAAGCCGCCCAAGGTGCGGTGCAGCAGCCAGCCGATGTAAACGGCCAACTGTTGCGCCTCGGGACCCGGCAACAACATGCAAAAGTTAAGCGCGTGCAGGAAGCGGCTTTCACCCAGCCAGCGTTTCTCTTCGACCAGGATGCGATGCATCACGGCGATTTGCCCGGCCGGTCCGCCGAAGCTCAACAGCGCGATCCGGCACCACACGGTAAAACCCTCGGCGAGGGTCGGGTGCGCCGGCCGGGCGGGGCTGACGGCACCTGTCGCGGCACTGTCGTTCATGGCTGGGCACCGGTCGGCTTGGCCGGCCAGTTGTGGGTCTCGCCCGTGGCGTCGCGGCACCAGCGATAGAAGGCATCGTAGAGCGTCATTCCGGCCTCGAGTTGTTCAAGATCGTCGGCGAACATATGTGACAGGCCGAGCGACGCGGCGAGCAGCCCCGCCGACTCCGGTGCGATCTCGGGCCTGGCCGTATCGGCGCCGCGCACGATGGTGGCAAGATGCGACAAAGCCGGACTTTCTAGCCCGAAGACCTCGATCATCGTATCGAAGGTACAGCGTTCGCCTCGATGGCTCCAGAACACGCCCTCGATGTCATAGGGCGTTGCCGCGAAACGTTCGGCCACGGCGGCCACCTCGGTGGCGGGGACATAGAGAAAGACCGCGTCGGGATCGACGAAACGGCGGATCAGCCAGGGGCAGGCAATACGATCTATTTTTGGCCGTTCGCGGGTAACCCAGACCGTGCGGCCCTGGGCGTCGGGTGCGGGTAGTGCCGCGACGGGAACGGTGGGCAGTCCGGCGGCCGACCAGGCCAGATGACCGCCTTCCAGCGTCGCCGCGCTGGCGCCTTCCTGGCGCAGCCAAGCCGCCGCCCCGGCGCTCAGCTTGAGGCCTTTCTGGCAGATGACGACGGTACGTTCGCTGGCGAAATCGTCGGCCCAAGAGGCCGCCGCCGTTGCAGGACGGCGCAATGCGCCGGGGATCAGGCGCGGATCGGCGGCGAAGTCCTCGTCGGTACGCACGTCGATCAGCACCGGGCATTCCGGTGTGCCGATCAGCGGTAGCAAGGCCGGCGCGTATATCGATGTCGGAGCGGGCATGCTTGCATCCATCCATCTACCAGGAGGATGCGATACTTGGGCATGCTGCCTAACGGGGCAATCGCTATCCCCGACCGCACTATTCCAGAGCTTTCGCTATAGGCTGTCAAGCCATTCCGCCAGAGCCCTTAGTACGGTCGGTCGCCGCGCAAGATGGCGCGATAGAACATGCGGTGCTGGTTGGGATCGAAATCGTTGCCGGCCCGGTGCAGGGCGGAACGGTTGTCCCAGATCAGCATGTCGCCCATGCTCCATTGGTGCGTGTAGATGAACTCGGGGCGCAGCACCATGTCCAGCAGTTCGCCCAACAAGTTCTGGGATTCCTCCGGGTCCATGCCGAGGATGTTTTCCACCTTATTGCGGTGGAAGTAGAGCGCCTTGCTGCCGTTTTCCGGATGGGTCCGCACCAGGGGCTGAATCACCGGCGTTGGATTAAGTTTTTTTTGCGCTTCGGCGGCGGCGGTGACGAAGGGCAGCTTCACCGCGCTGCCCAGCCGCACGTTGGCGGTCTTCATGCCGACGATGCGCCGCTGCACCGCTTCTGGCAGAGATGCAAAGCCGGCGCGCATGTTGGCAACCGAGGTGCCGCCACCAGAGCTTGGCAATTCGACCGGATACATGGTGGTGAATTTGGGAGGGATTTCGTGATTGGTGTGATCGGTGTGCCAGCTGGGATCGCCTTTCTGCGGCGCGCCCGACTTGTTGCGATGGCGGTTCGATAGGGTCTTTACCAAAGGCACATCGGGCAGGGCGAATTGCGGATCGTCCTGGGCCATCGGTTCGCCGAACAGGGCGGCGGCGGCGAGGAATTGCTGCGGCGTGAAATCCTGCTCTTTGATCACCAGCGCGATGTTTTCGACGAGGGCGTCGTGAAGCTGCCGGCGGGTCGCGTCATCGACCGGCCGGCGCAGGTCGATACCGCGCACTTCGGCGCCGACATGCTCGGCAATTTTGGTTATGCGCAACGTCGCCGTCTTGCTGAGAACGTTCATACTCGCGCCTCCGCTGAAGGGATGCCGTGCGGTTGGGAAATGGCGGTCCGGGGGCGAGGCATCGGACGGGCCGACCTGGGAGTTTCTCGTGCCTGCGTTGGCACCAGCCTAATCGACAGCTGGTTGGGCGGGCAAGCGGTTTGCCGCAGGTCCCCGGGTCGAATTATTTTATGAAGTTGATCAGGCTGAGGTTGCTGATGCGCGCCAATGCCTCGAACGAAGCTTCCAACACGCGCTGGTCGGCGAGCAGGCGGGTGACGGCGTCAAGCTGGTTGACGTCCTCGATGTCGGTGGTGCGGCTTTCGAAGAAGTTGATCAGGTTTTTCTGATTCTTGACCGTCTGGTCGATCAAGACGCGCTTGAAGGCGAGGTCGGTTTCCACCTGGTCGAAATTGCCGATCGTCTCGTTGCCGTAGGGCGGGGTGCCCGGCACCGCCGAGTCGAGCGAGCTGTTGACCAGGAACAGGGCTTCGTCGATGCGCTGCGAGTTTTGATCGAGTCCTCCGGCGGTGCCAAAGGCCCCCTGGGCGATGATGCTCATCGCTCGGATAGCCTTTTCAAAGGCGGGATTGATGGCGGTCACGTCGATATCGATAGTGCGGTCGTTGGCCACTCGGTGCGATTGGACCACGCTGTCGCCGTCGTAGTAGGTGGAGGCCGACAGCGTCGCTGCGATGGTTTCGTCGGCCACAATGTCGCCGCTGGCGATGACAGTGGTGGCGGCAATGGTCCCGGCTACCGAGATTGTCGTGCCGTCGTTGGTCACCACTGTATAGGAGCCGTTATTGCCGGCCGATCCGGCCACGGTGATAACCGTACCTACCGGAATGTTGGCCAGGCTGCCGGCGGTGGTTGCCGTGATGGTGTCGGCTGCGGAATCGAAGGTGAGGTCGCCCGTATTGGCGTTGGCGGTGACGAAGTTAGCCAGGTGCGCATCGCGGGTTACCGGATAGACGACACTGTCGCCATTGTACTCGGCTTGGAACGCGATGAGGTTGGTCAGTTCAAGGTCCACCGGCGTGGTGCTAATGCGACCGCCGGAAAACAAGAAGCGTCCGTCGACATCCGTGTTGAGGAAGATTTCCAGGTCCTTCAGCGTGCGAAATGCGGCGTCCTGGATGGTGGCGACGCGGGTCTGAACATCCTGACCGCCTTCTTCGAAGTTGAGCAGTGATTCACGAAAACTGGCGATGGTCTTTTCCATGCCGACGATGACGGTGTCCTGGGTCTTTAAGCGAACATCGGCGATGGTGTTCTGGGCAACGAAGCGGTCGAGCGCGGCACGCGTTGTTTCGACATTGACCAGCCGTTCCGATTCCTGGGCGATGCCCGAATAGGTCTGCGATCTTTTCAGGGTCGAGACCTGGACCTGGGATTCCTGCATGCGGCGCTGGGTGCCTAGCAGTATGTTGACCAATTCGTTGTTGCTGGAGCGGCTGGCTATACGGTCGGGCATGACGGTTATTCCCTCAGCGGCTAGCGGATGACTTGGTCGAGGGCATCGAACATATCCTGGAGCACGGAAATGACCCTGCCGGCAGCGGAATAGGCCTTCTCGAAGACAATCAAGCTAGCCAATTCCTCGTCCAGATTGACGCCACGTACGTTGTCGGATTTGAGCTGCAGGCTGTTGGTCAGGCCTTGGCTGAACTGAAACTTGTCATCGTTATTATCGGCCAGGCTGGCGTTGCGCGACAAGATAGCGCCGGCGAACTCGGTGAACCGTCCCGACCGGTCGGGGAGGCCGCCGGCCTGATCGAACGCATGGACCGATGTGAAGGCAACGGCCAACTGCTGCGCCGTGGAGTCGTCGCCGGTACTGGCCAGATATTCGCCGCCAAGGCCGATGCCGGTATCGAACTGCACGGCGCCACGCGATACCTTGGCCGGTGTCGCTTGAATGTCGGCACGCACGAGGATCGCCGTGGAGACACCGACGTCTGCAACTTGGAAGCCGATGTCGGTCAGGAAGGTATCGCCGGCGGCTTGGGTGACGATCAAGTCTCTGCCATCGTCGCTCGATATTCGCAAGCGGATGCCCGAACCGTCGGGGACGATGGACGCGGTGACATTGGCCACGGTATTGTTGATGTTGGCGGCAATGACCTCCAGGCTTTCGCCGGCCCCGACCGCGAAACTGTTGGTGATCACCCCGCTCGAATCGACAAACGTCAATGTCGCTGCCGAGGCCGACAGGTTGGCTGAAACGACGGCAGATTCATGGGCGTTGTCCGGCAATCCATCGACGAAGAAATCGTTCAGGCCGAAGAAAAAGGAAAACCCGTTGATCGTTTCGTCGGCGTTGCCGTCGGCGTCGGCGTCGTACTGAATGACCGCATCCTGGGCGGCGGCGCCGCGCGTATTGACGCTGGCTTCGTCGCGGAAGGCGAGGTTGAGGCTGTTGGTGTTGAGTTCGATGCCGACCTTACCGTCTGCCCCGACGGCGGCGACCGCAGCGGCAGCTCCATTGGCTTGCAGGAAGGTCTGGATGGCGGACGTCACCTGATCGACGGTTCCGACGTTGCTGCCCAATAGGGCGCGCACGGTGGTCGATGCCTGTTCGACGCCGGCGTTGTTGAACAGAACGATGCGCGTGTCCGTGGTGCCGCCGAAGGTGATCGTCGAGACACCGGATTGGACGAAGGGACGCGTACCTTCGAAACTACGGCCGCCGGGAAAGGCCAGGCCACGGTTGTGAACCTGGTTGAAGGTGTCGCGCATTTCGGCGGCGAGTTCGTCGAGTTGGGCTTGCATGTCGGGCAGCGTGCCGTCGCGCAGGTCGAGCAGGCCGCGCAGCTTGCCGCCGCGGATGGCTTCGGTGATGTCATTGCCAGCGGTTTTGCCGTTGACAAAGATGCCGCCGAAGTCGCCTTCGGCATAGGTCGAGCCAGGGGTGACCGAGGAAGCCGGCGAGTGGGTGACGGTCGCCGGAACGTTTTCCACCAGGGTGCGACCGCTCGAGGTAAAGACAACGATGTCGCCATCGCCGCGCACGAAATAACGGATGTCGACGATCTGCGACAGTTCGTCGAGCGAGGCATCGCGCTGATCGGCGAGGTCGCTGACATCGACCCCAACAGCCGAATTGCGGACAATCTTATCGTTGAGGTCGGAGATGGCGGCGGTGAGTTCGTTCATGCGCCCGACCTGGGTGGCGATGTCGACGTCGGCCTGGCGGCGCAGGTCTTGGACCACGACGCTCATTTCCTGTAGCTTGAGCGATATCTCGCGGCCCCAGCGCACCAGTTCGCTTTGCTCCAGGTTCTTGTCGGGCGAGTCGGCCAGGGATTCGAGGGCGCTGACGAAGTTCGACATGATGTGCGCCACCGAAAAGTCATCGGCCGGCGCGCCGAACATATCCTGGGTGCGGGCGAAGTAGTCGCGTTGCACATCGAGGACGTTGAACTCGGTGTATTGCAGGCGCAGGCTGGTCAGCAGCCCTTCGTCGATCTTGCGGGTGACTGCGGACAACTCAATGCCGGCCGGAAAGCCGGCAAGGACGCGCTGTTCGAAGTTAACGACCTTACGGGAATAGTTCGGCGTATTGACGTTGGCGACATTGTTGGCGACGACGTTGATGGCCGCCTGATTGCCGAGCAGACCACTTTGCGCCGTGCGCAATGCCAGCGTCAACGATCCGCCTTCTGTCGTGGTGGTCATCGTTCGCCTTCCGCTGCCATGCCGGCTATAGGGCCTGGTTATAGGTCAGAGCCGCGCCGCCTCGTGCCGCCTTGCTGGCGGCATCGCGGACGCGACCGGCGGGGGAATAGGTCGAGGGTCCGGGCTGGCTCGAAGCCACGGCGTCGGCGATGACCCGCATGACGCGCCGGTGCGCTTCCATCGCCACGCTGAGCAGGCGTTCGTTGTCAGCCAGCAGCGCTTGCACTTTGGCGCCCAAGGCGTGCAACCGTTCGCGCGCGCCGACATCGACATCGGCCAATTGCGCGCGGTTAGCCAGCATGCCGTTGACCCTGGTCTCGTAGGCTCGGCAGAGCGCGCCTTTATCTTCCAACGTTGCTTCGATGGCGGCCGGGTTGCGTCCGCGCAGCAGGGCGTTTTCCTTCTCCAACAACTCCGCTAGCCGTTGGCAGATGACGATCAGGTCCTTAACACGCTGTTGGGGGTCCACGTTCAGGCTCCTTTCTTCCGTGCGAGCGCTTGGCTGCTGTCCATTTCCTGGGTCCGCAGAATTTCCTTCATGACGGAGTCGGCGATGCCGATGCCGCCGTTGCGGGCAATGGCCTTGCCGTATTCCTCGACCTGCATGGAGCGCCATATTTTTTCGCTGCTGCCGCCGCCGAAGGTCTCGTCGACGCCCAGGTCTTCGAACATCGGCTGCAACATCTGGCCCAACACGAAAGCCTCGAACTCTTGGGCGACCTTGCGCGCTTTGGCCGGATCGTCGGTCTGGCGGATGGCCGGCGCCTTCTGGCCGGCCATCGCCGCCGAACGCGCTTCCAGGGACATGTCGCTGCTGCTCATGATGTTGCTCCAGGTCCTCACATCATCTCGATATCGGCCTGCAACGCGCCGGCGGCTTTGATCGCCTGTAGGATCGACATCAGGTCGCGCGGGCCGATGCCGAGTGCGTTGAGGCCGTTGACCAGTTCCTGCAACGTCACGCCTTCGCCGCTGGGCAAAATGGCCAGTTGCCGTTCGGCACCCTCGTCGACCTGAATGTCAGTACGCTGGACGACCGTGGTCTGGCCGACCTCGGCGAAGGGGCCGGGCTGCGATACCTGCGGGCGCTGGCCGGCTCCACCGCCTTTTGCGTCATGTTGCCGCTGTCAGCCGCGCTGTTTCCACGCCCGCCTTTCGGTACCGGCCTGCCGGCCGGCAAGTCGTGGCCGCTGGCGCTGTCGGCGCTGAACGCTGTGTGGTTGATATGGCTGATCAATGTCCTGGCCGGTCGTGGCGAGTGCGCTTCGGCGGCGGTGTTGGGCGGGGCGGCGCTGGCCGGTCTGTCGCATCTTTCGGGGCCGGCATTCCTGGCCGGATTGGACGGCGGATCGGCGCGGAATGGGATACGGCTGGCACGGTGGGCGCTGATGGTCATCGCCGCGGCTGCTGCCGCCCAGGCGCTGGGCGTCGACCTGATCGGCTTCCAGGCGACGGCAGCGGGTCGGCGGCTGATCGGCGGTGCCGTCGACAGTTCCTTGATCGTCGGCCTGGCCCTGATCGGCTGGACGGCGTTGCGCCGCTGGATCGACCGCAAGATCAGCATCGATAGCGACGATACGGGGGCCAGTATGCTGGCATTGTCGGAGGGCGAAGGCGGCACCGCCAAGGTCGGCACCAGGGCGCAAACCTTGTTGCCGCTGCTGCGCTCGGTGGTTGCCATCGCCACCATCGTGATCGTCGGCCTGATGGTGCTGTCGTCGTTCGGGATCAACATCACGCCGTTGCTGGCCGGTGCCGGTATCGTCGGTATCGCGGTCGGCTTCGGTGCGCAGTCGCTGGTGCGCGACATCTTTTCCGGCATTTTCTTCCTGATCGACGATGCCTTCCGGGTCGGCGAATACATCGAGTTCGGCGAAATCCGGGGCGAGGTGGAGCGCATTTCGATCCGCTCGCTGACCCTGCGCCATCATCGCGGCGCGATACATACGGTGCCGTTCGGTGAAATCCGCTCGATCACCAACTACAACCGCGACTGGGTGATCATGAAGCTGCGCTTCACCCTGCGCTACGACACCGACGTCAATCTGGTGAAGAAGATCGTCAAGACCATCGGCGCGGCGATGATGGCCGATGCCGAACACGGACCCAACCTGCTGGAAGCACCGAAGTCGCAAGGCATCCTGGAATTCGCCGAGTCCGGCATCATCCTCAGGGTCAAATTCAAGTGCAAGCCGCGCGAACAGTTCGTGCTGCGCCGCGTGCTCAACGAACGGATGATGGCGGAATTCGCCAAGGCCGGCGTGCGCTTCGCCTTCCCGACGGTGATGGTGGAACGGGGGGAGGAGAGTGAAGGCGACGAGCAAGCCGCCGCGCAATCCGTCCTAACCGCCGCCCGCCTGCCGGCGAAACTGACTTAGGGACTTCCTCCTGAGAGGGCCTGCCGGTCGACTCCGGTGCCCGAGCCAGCATTGCGCCTAACGCTTCAGATCGCGGGCGACCGTGGTCATTTCATCGATGGTCTTGAAGCTGGTGGCCGACATATTGTAGGCGCTTTGCACCAGGATCATCTGGGTGAATTCCTGGCCGATGTCGACGTTCGATATCTCGCGCGTGTGCGGCGCGAATTCGGCGAAGCCGTTGGGGCCGGCGACCACGACCAGCCGCTCGCCCGACTCTGTGCCTTCCTGGAAGACGTTGCCGTTCTTTTCCACCAGACCATCGGCGTTGGTGAAGATGGCCAGCGGCACGCGATAGATGGTGCGGGTCGTGCTGTCGTCGAGTGAGGCGACGATATGGCCGCCGCTGTCGAATTCCAGTCGGGTGATCTCAGCGGCGCGGAAGCCGTTCTTTTCGTACTTGAAGGGCACGAAGTCGCCGTCGAACTGGGTCATGTTGTCGATGTCGAAATCGACGTCGGCGGTGCTGCCCGATGCAAAGGTCATGTTGAAGACGATGTTTGCCGGGGCCTGCACCAGGCCGGTTTGGGTGAAGGTCAAGAGCACCGGGGGTGTTGTGCCGGTGTCGGTGGTCGCCGTTACCGTCCACAGGTTGGGCTGGTTGACCGCCGGTACCTGGGTGAAATCGCCCTTCTGGAAATCGAGGAAGGCGCTCTGCTGCACGCCGTCGGAATCGAAGACGTCGATGCCGAAGTTTTCGGTCTCGCTGAAGGCAATGCCCGCCGGCAGGTTGAGGACAAGTTCGGCATTCGTCGTCGGTTCGCCGGCATTGGAGAAGGCGAACTGGTCGATGCGCAGCGACTGCAACGGGCTGTTGTCATCGAAATTGCCGTTCGCGTCGGGAACCAGGCCTTGCACGAAAAAGCCGTTCTTGTCGGCGAGATAGCCTTCGCGCACCGTGATCGCACTGCCGTCATCGCCGATGGCTGACGTCGTATTGCCAAGACCCAATTGGAACGAGCCATCGCGGCCGTAAAACGTGTTGCCGCTGCCGTCGATCTCGGAATTGAGAATGAACAGGCCCTGGCCGTTGATGCCGACATCGAGATCGCGGGCGCTGGCCAGCAACTGGCCTTGCGCGTTAACCTGCTGGTAGTTGCTGGGCTTGACGCCGCCGATGCTGTAGTCGTTGTTGCCGAAGCGGTCGCTGAGCAGGGTGGCGAAACGGACATCGGTCGATTTGTAGCCGCCGGTCGTCACATTGGCGACGTTTACGCCGATGACGTTGAGCGCATGGCTCTGGCTGAGCATGCCCGACACGGGTGCGGTGAACAGGCTGTAGACGGTCATCACGGTTCTCCCGGGACGCGGGCGGCATTGCCCGTCGGGTGCACATAGATCCACGTTCCTACAAGCAAGCGCGATGCCAGGGCGGCAGGGTTGTTAATCCGTTGATTCCGGCCGATATGACAAGGACGGGTCCCGGCAGGGCTTGCCGGGCCAGGGGGCTTCGCGGGCGCCGGGGGGCAGAAGTTGCCGGGTTAGCCGCCGGGAAAGCCGGCTTGCCGTGACCTATCCGCTGACCGCGTGATCGATCGCACAGCTTACTCGGCGAAAACGAATGCCCTGGCCCGGTCGACGGCCAGCATCACGTCGCGGCCGGGCACAGCATCGACGGTACCGGGGATGCGGGCTTGCAGTTCGATGCCGCCTTCGGTCGCTTGCAGGCGCAGGTGGGTGGCCCGGCCGATCAGGCGGGCGGCGAGCAGACGGGCCGGACGCGGTGCCAGGCACATGGCGCCATCCGTGAGCGGCGCATCGGCCAGACGCAACGCCTCGTGGCGGATCAATACCTGGACGGCGGCGCCCTCGGCCAGATGGGCGGCCTCGAAGACGCCGAGCGGCGTGCTCACCCGGCCACCCTGGACCCGTCCGGTCAGCCGGTTGAGCGGTCCGAACAGGCCGGCGACGAAGGGCGTCGCCGGACGCATGTAGATCGCCGACGGCGGTCCTTGCTGCACCACCCGGCCGCTTTCGATGATGGCCACCGTGTCGGCCATGAACATCGCTTCTTCCGGGTCGTGGGTGACCATCAGGGTGGCGACGCCGCTTTCCTTGAGGATGTCCAGGGTCTCGCTGCGCACCTGGGTCCGCAAGGTGAGGTCGAGGCCGGAGAAAGGCTCGTCGAGCAGCATGACGCGCGGCTCCGGTGCCAAGGCGCGCAACAGGGCAACCCGCTGCTGCTGGCCGCCCGACAGGGTGTGCGGATAGCGTCCGGCATAGCCGGCGAGGCCCACCCGGGCCAGCACATCCTCGACCCAGAGCAAGCGGTCGGTCGATGCCCGATCCTTGAGCCCGAAAACGACGTTCTGACGCACCGTCAGATGCGGGAACAGGGCGTAGTCCTGGAACATCAGGCCAACCCGGCGGCGCTCCGGCGGAATGTCGAGGCCGGTTTCGGCATCGGCAATAGCCTGCCCGTCGATCTCGATGCGGCCCTGGCGGACCGGCTCCAATCCGGCGACGAGGCGCAACAGTGTCGTCTTGCCACAGCCCGAGGGTCCCAGCAGGCAGAGCAATTCGCCCGGCGCCAGGGCAAGGGAGATGTCGTTCAGCACCGGTTCGGCGTCATAGGCGTGCGACAGATGGGCGACGCGCAGTTGGCTCATGGCACCGTCCGCGCGGCGGCTGGGCGCTGGCGCTGGGCATCCATCGCCCGGTTCAGCGCGATGACCGGCAGCATGCCGACGGCGACGATGGTCAGCGCGCCGATGGCGCTCTGCTCGAACCGCTCGTCGGCGGCATACTGATGGACGAAGGTGGCGAGCGTGCCGAAGTTGAACGGCTGCAGGATCAAGGTCATCGGCAGTTCCTTCATGCTGTCAACGAAGACCAGCAGGCCGGCGGTGGTCAGGCTGCTGCGCAGCAGCGGCAGGTGGACGCGGCGCAGCAGGCCGGCGGGGCCCGCCCCGAGCGTGCGCGCCGCGCCGTCCATGTTGGGCGTGATGCGGGTCAAGCCGGCTTCCATGGCGCCATAGGACAGGGCCAGGAAGCGCACGACGAAGCCAATGACCAGGATCAGCATGCTGCCGCTGACGATCAGCCCGGTGGGCAGGCCGAACAGGGCCCGCGCCGCGGCATCGACGCGGTTGTCGAACCAGGCGGTTGGCACAATGACGCCGATGGCCAGGATGGCGCCGGGCACGGCATAGCCCAGGCTGGCCA
>CAMCUA010000081.1 GCA_945878455.1 Asaia bogorensis
TAGCGGCAGAGCCGCTGGAAGAGGGACAGGGAGAGGGGGGGCCCGCGCCGCGGTCGAGCAGGCGGGTGTAGGTAGCCTCGCCCAGGTCTTCGATCACCAGCAGGCCGGCCGCCGCATCCTCGGCGTAGATGTGGGGTGCGCTCAGGCCAAGCCCGGTCAGGTGACGGGCGATGCGCAGATAGGGGCGGACGTCCTCGCGCTCGGGCGGGGCATCCATCAACAGGGCGCGGCGCGGGCCATCGGCGAGAAAGGTGTAGTGGCGGAAGGAGGCATCCGATTCGAGCGGCCGGCGGCGCGCCCCGCCCCAGCCGGCGGCAGCCAGGAAGGCATCAATCTGGGCGGCGCGCCCGGATGCGCTTGATTCAGGCAAGACCGGGCGTTCAGGCAAGACCGGCCTCCACCAGGCGACCGGCCTGGGCGCCATAGGCGGTCAGCCGGGCGCGCCGGGCATCTTCCGTGGCGCCCGATTCGAGATGGATGTCGAGGCGATCGGCGGGCAGCAGGGCGCCCAAACGTTCCGGCCATTCGATGAGCACGATGCCTTGGCCGAGGGCGTCTTCGATGCCGAGCTCCCAGACCTCGTCGGGGGAGGCCAACCGGTAGAGATCGAAGTGCCAACAGGGGCCGGCGGCGAGCGTGTAGGTCTGCACCAGGGTGAAAGTCGGGCTCGGCACCTCTTCGTCAGGATTGCCGGCGGCGCGGATGAAGGCGCGCGCCAAGGCCGTCTTGCCGGCGCCGAGGCCACCCCACAGGGCAATGACATCGCCCATACGGACGACGCCGGCCAGACGGCGGGCCAGCGCTTGCGTCGCCGCCTCGTCGGGCAGGTCGAGGATGGTGGCGGTCTGCGGCAGCAGGGCGACGCGGGGTTGGGCCATGGGAGTCTTTTAGCCGCACCCTGGTCCGGCGGCAACGGGAGCGGCCAGAAAGAAGAAGATTTACCTCCAAGGCACAAAGACACCAAGTAGGGTCGGATTCGCATCGCCTGCCACTTCCCCGGCCCCTTTGTGTCTTGGTGCCTTGGTGGAGAATTTCTTTCTTATTTTCCTGCCAACAGATCAATATCAACAATCATGTTGACCTTCATGTCAGCAACTCGGCGTCAAGGAGCAAAGCCCTGCGATCCTACCCGGTCGACCTGACGCACGCCTCGAAGTTCGAAGCTCTGGAGCGGGCGCTGGCCGCCGTCGGACTGAAGATGGTGGTTACTGCGGAGGCGGCGTGAACAGGAAGGGCACCCGGTGATCGGCGTCAAGCGAGTCTACGAGCCCTGGTCGGCCACCGACGGTTATCGGGTGCTCGTCGACCGCATCTGGCCGCGCGGGCTCAGCAAGGAAAAGGCGCATCTCGACGAGTGGCTGCGCGAAATCGCGCCGAGCGCTGAGCTGCGCATTTGGTTCGGGCACGATCCGGCACGCTGGCCAGAGTTCCAGGAACGCTATCGGCGGGAGCTGACAGCCCCGGCAAGTGCGGCGCATCTGGCCCGGTTACGCGCCTTGGCCAGCGATCGAAGGGTGACGATCCTCTTCGGTTCGAAGGAGGACCGCTACAACAATGCGGTCGCCGTCGCCGCGCTTTTGCGGACGCTCTAAGCAGAGCTTGACGGGCGGCGGCCATCGCCTATCCCCGGGCCTGTCCAGCACAAGGGGGTGGCGCGATGACCGACATCCGCATCGACGGCACGAGGCTGTGGCGGAGCCTGATGGTGATGGCGCGCATCGGGGCAACGCCGGGCGGAAGATGGTGGTTAGCGCCGAAGCCGCGTGAGGAGATATCCGGCGCGTTACCGACGAAACCAGCACCCTCAGGCGAAGGCCGGCGTGACGCCTTTTCCGGCATAGACAGTCTTGCCGGCAACGATGGTGGCAAGGGCACGCGGCGAACGAGGGCCGGCCGCTTCGACAAGAACGACATCGGCGCGCAGCCCCGGCGCGAGGCGGCCGCGATCCTTAAGGCCAGCCGCGTCGGCCGGATTCGTCGAGATCAGCGCCCAGGCATCGGCCAAGCTGCAAACACCATCCTTGGCCAGGCGGAAGGCCGCCGGCAGCATGGCCGGATAGTAATAGTCGGAGGCGAGCACGGTGCAGAGGCCAGCTGCGACCATGTCGGCAGCGGTGACGGCTCTGCGCTGATGGCTACCGCCACGCACCACGTTGGGAGCGCCGAACACCACCGGATTACCGAACGTGCGCGCCAGCGCCGCTGTTTCGCGAGTCATGGGAAACTCCGATATCTCGCAGCGGATGTCTTGAAACCACTGCCGGGTAGCGGGCGTCGGATCGTCGTGGGAGGCCTGCGGCACACCCGCGGCAACGGCGGCGGCGGCGAGGCGGCGGATCGAAGCCTCGACAGAGTCGGCACGCAACGCAACCCTCGCCAATAGCGCGCCGAATTCATCGGCCGAGAGCCGGGTGCGCTGCAGGAGTGTCATCATCTCGCGCGGATCGTCTTGCTTGCGCTGCATGTCGGGCGTGTGGTCGTTGAAGGCCAGCAACGCCACGCGGCCCACCGCCAGCCACGCGAGAGCATCGACCTCGCCATCGAGATTATAGGTCTCGTAGCGCAGATGCAGTTTGGTGTCGCAGGCGAGATACGGCCGGGCTTCATCGAGGGCTGTCATCAGGCCGACGATCGTGTCGCGGCCGCGCAAGCCGGGCTCCCAGGAATAGGTGACGCCGTGATAGGCCGTGGTAATACCGTTGGCGACGAGCTGACGGTCGGTATCGGCCAGCGCCAGTTGCAGATCGAAGTGTACGTCGGGACGCGGCATGATCTGTCGTTCGAAAGCATCGCCGTGCAGATCGACGATACCAGGCAGCACGTAGAGCCCTTCGGCGTCGATGATGCTCGCGCCGCCGGCTTCGCCCGTTACCTCGGCAATGATACCGTTCTCGATGACGATGACGGCGTCCTGTTCGAACCCCTGTGGCAGAAGGGTCTTGCCGCCCACCACCGCATAACGCGCCATCCCGTGCATCCGTTCATCCCCACTCCGGCCGTGAAGGCATGGCATAGCGCGGGAAGGTGACAGGGGCATGAAGGCCAGACGTAATATTCCCGTCACGGGCCCGCCCTATTGTCCACGTTGCGACGACAGATCGTCGGCCGCACCGATTCAATGGGGAGGAATGAGACATGAACCTGCTGCGTCGCTTCGCGACCGCCGTTGCGTGCTTCGGTATGTTCGCCGCCGCTCTACCGGCACAGGCGCAGGACCTGCGCCTTGCCGTCACCGATATCGTCGGACTTGAAAACTTGCAGCGCGAGTACGCACCGTTCCAAAAAGTCCTGTCGGAAAAGGCCGGCGTGAACGTTCAGTTGTTTCCCGTACCGAATCGCACGGCGGCGGTCGAAGCGTTGAACGCCAAAAAGGTCGATCTGGTGCTGACCGAACCGGCGGAATACGTCGTCTTCAAGAAGCGTACGGATGCCAAGCTTGTCGTCGGATTCAGCCGTCCGGAATACTACGGCTCGGTGGTCACCGTCGTCGGTTCGGGCATTGACGGCGTCGAAGACCTGAAGGGCAAGAAAATCGCCCTCGGCGACGTCGGTTCGACCTCGCGCCATCTGTCGCCGATTCAATTGCTCGCCGATCTCGGCCTGAACCCCGAGAAGGATCTGCAGGTCATGCATATCAACCGCAATGTCGCCGTCGAGGCCTTGAAGCGCGGCGAAATCGCCGCCGTCGGCATTAACCGCACCGACCTGCCGGGACTCGCCAAGCGCTTCCCCGACGTCGTTTTCAGAGTCATCGCGCGTGGCCGCGACCTGCCGAACGACGTGCTGCTTGCCGGCACGCACATCGACGACGCGACCGTGGCCAAGCTGAAGAAGGTGTTCAGCGAGAATTCCGACGCCCTTATCGCCGCCATCCTGCAAGGTCCGGACGAAAATCAGAAATTCACCGGCATGGCCTTCATCCCGACCATCAGCGACAAGGACTACAACTACATTCGAAAGATGTACGCGACGATCGGCCAACCGCAGTTCGCTGAATTCGTCGGCAATTGAGACCATAGCCGGTATCACCATGACCATGCCGTCGACCGTCCTGCTGCGCGAAGTGCCGCCCGTCGCGGCGGTCGCGCCGTGGGCCGGCCGTCAGCAGGCAGCAGCGGCGCCGGCGCTGGATCTGGTCGTCCGCGGCCTGTGCAAGAGCTTCGAGGGAACGACCAAGGTGCTCGATGGTGTCGATCTCAGCGTGCCGGCGGGCCAGGCCGTCGCGCTGATCGGCGCCAACGGTGCCGGCAAGTCGACGCTGTTGCGCTGCTGCCTGCGGCTGATCGAACCTGATGCCGGCGACGTACACGTGCTGGGCAGCGACATGGCCACCCTGAACCCCGTCGAGCTGCGCCGGCTGCGCGCCAAGGTCGGCTTTGTCTTTCAGCGCCACAACCTGGTGCCGCGACTTTCGGCGCTGACCAATGTTCTGCACGGTGCCTTGCCACGCAGCGCCTTTGCCCGACCCTGGTTTCAGAGCTGCGCGCCGCGGGCGTTGCGCGACGAAGCGATGGCGTGTCTGGAGCGGGTCGGCCTGGCCCCTATCGCCGCACGCCGCGCCGACAAGCTTTCCGGCGGCCAATCGCAACGGGTGGCCATCGCCCGTGCGCTTATGCAGCGACCGCAGATGATGGTGGCGGACGAACCGGTCGCCAGCCTCGACCCCCATTCGGGCGAGGAGGTCATGGGGCTGTTCGCCGACTTGATTCGCCGCGACGGTCTGACCTTGCTGTTCACCTCGCACGACCTGGCCCAAGCCATCGCCCATGCGGACCGCGTTGTCGCGCTGCGCCGAGGGATCATCGCCCTCGATGCACCCGCCGCCGATTTGCACGTCGCCACCCTGCGGGCGCTCTATGATTGACGGCGCCGCGCCGGTCATCGTGCCGCCTTCCGGCCTGCCAAGGCGGTTCGAACGGCCCAGCCTTGGCGCCTTCGCCTGCTATATTACTTTCGCTCTGTTTCTCGCTTGGTCCATCCAGGGCACCGGCGTGTCCATCGGCGATCTCATCGGCGGCATTCCGCAGATGATACGGCTGGTCGGCGAGATGCTGCCACCGTCGACAGCGCGGCTCGGTGCCGTCGGCCGGGCGCTGCTCGAAACCTTTCAAATGGCCCTGGTCGGCACCGTTGTCGGGGTATTGCTCAGCCTACCCATCGCCGTGCTCGCCACCCGCCACCTGACGCCACATCCGGTGCTCTACCACGCCGCTCGCGGCCTGATCGCCTTTTTCCGCACCGTGCCGGACCTGATCTGGGCGCTGCTATTCGTCGTCTCCGTCGGCCTTGGGCCATTCGCCGGCACGCTCGCCCTCGTCGTCGACAAGATCGGTTTCTGCGGCCGCTTCTTCGCCGAGGCGATGGAAGAAGCCGACCGCGGTCCACAGGAAGCGCTTGCCGCCATCGGTGCCGGAAAACTGTCGCTGGTGGCCTGCGCCGTCATTCCCGCAGCCATGCCGTCCTTCATCAACACCGCGCTGTTCAGCCTGGAAAAGGCAACCCGATCTTCGGTCATCCTGGGATTGGTCGGGGCCGGCGGAATCGGCATCGAATTGAAGGTCGCCATGGACCTGTTCAACTACGACGAGGCGGCGACCATCATCCTCTCCATCTTCGCCCTCGTCGTCATCGTCGAGCGGGCGAGCGACTTGCTCAGACGACGCCTCATTTAGCAGCCATACCCGCGCCGCCGATGGCGGACGAACCAGCGGCGAATGAACCAGGGCTTGACGCACGACGGCCTCCGCCTATCGTTTGGCCAGCAGGGCAGATGGAATGGTGCGATGAGCGACATCCGCATCGACGGCACGAGGCTGTGGCGAAGCCTGATGGAGATGGCGCGCATCGGGGCGACGCCGGGCGGCGGCGTCGGGCGCATCGCGTTGACCGACCTGGACCGCCAGGGACGCGACCTGTTCGTTGCCTGGTGCCGTGAGGCCGGCTGCTCGGTACGCATCGACCGGTTGGGCAATATCTTTGCCAGGCGGCCGGGCCGCGACCCAACCCGTCCGCCGGTGGTTACCGGCAGCCACCTGGACACCCAGCCGCTGGGCGGGCGTTTCGACGGCATCTATGGCGTGCTGGCCGGGCTGGAGGCGGTGCGCGCCCTGAACGATGCAGGGATCGAAACGGCGGCGCCCATCGAGGTCGCCGTCTGGACCGACGAGGAAGGTGTGCGCTTCGGCGGCGCGCTGGCGTCGAAAAGCTTCGCCGGCCTGATCGATGCCGACACGGTGCTGGCGACCACGGCGGCCGACGGCACGACTTTCGGCAGCGAACTGGCGCGCATCGGCTATGCCGGCGACGCCCCGGTCGGCGGCCCGGTGGATGCCTATTTCGAAGCCCACATCGAACAAGGGCCGCTCTTGGAACAGGAGGGCAAGACCATCGGCGTCGTGCTCGGCGCCCAGGGACAGCGCACCTTCCAGGTGACCGTGGACGGCGAGGAAGGCCACGCCGGCACGCAGCCGATGACGCAGCGGCACGACGCCCTGCTGGGCGCGGCGCGCATGATCGAGGCGCTGAACAGCGTCGCCTTTCGCCACCGGCCGCATCCGGTCATCACGGTGGGCGAGCTGCACGTTCGGCCGAACTCGCACAACACCATTCCGGGCCAGGTGGTGTTCACCATCGACAGCCGCCATCCGGACAACGTCATCCTGGCCCAGGCCAAGGCGGAGATGGCGGCGGTCTGCCGCGACATCGCAACCAAGACCCAACTCGGGCTTGCCTTCGCCGAGACCGGGCATCGCGACACCGTGGTATTCGATAGCGCCTGTGTCGAGCTGGTGCGCCGGGCGGCGGTGGGGCTGCAATTGGCGCACCGCGACATCTATTCGGCGGCCGGGCACGATGCGTGCTATATTTCCCACGCGGCACCGACGGCGATGATCTTCGTGCCCTGCGAAAAGGGCATCAGCCACAACGAGAAAGAGAACGCCAAGCCGGAAGATCTGGCGGCCGGATGCGACGTGCTGCTGCGGGCCATGCTGGCCCGGGCGGCTGTGTGAACGCTGTCACGGAACCGTCGCATTTGGTCGGTAGGGTATGGTCCCGCCGCAACGACCGCTGAGGAAACCGACCGTGGACGACGTCGTGCAACAGCGCGTAGAGGCCGTACCCGAAGCCCCTGCGCCCGGGGCAGCGCGCCCCGGAACTGCCATCGGCATGGCTTCGTACGAGCGCTTCTTCAATCGCGAGATTTCCTGGCTCGCCTTCAACAAACGGGTGTTGGAAGAAGCGCAGAATCCGCGCCATCCGCTACTCGAACGGCAGCGCTTCCTGTCGATTTCGGCAAGCAACCTGGACGAATTCTACATGGTCCGCGTCGCCGGCTTGAAGGGCATGGTGCGCGGTGGCGTACGCGAGCTGAGCCAGGAGGGATTGTCGCCGGTCGAGCAGCTGGTGCTGATCAACCGGCGAGCCGGCGAGCTGATGGCCGCGCAGCAGGAATGCTGGACGGCGCTGACCCTACTGCTGGCCGCCGCCGACATTCAATTCGTTGCGCCCGAGGCTCTGGAAGCCACCGACCGTGCCTGGCTGGATCGCTATTTCCGCGAGGAGATCTATCCGATCCTGACGCCAATCGCGGTCGATCCAACCCACCCGTTTCCGTTTGTGCCCAACCTCGGCCTGTCGATCGCGTTGCGCCTGCGCCAACCCGGGCAGGCCGACGACCTGCACGGACTGATCCAGTTGCCGTCACGCATCGAGCGCTTCATCCGGCTGCCCGGCGGCGGCATGCGGTTCGCCCTGCTGGAACAGGTGGTGCATGCCAATCTGGGCAGTCTGTTCCCCGGTTTCCATTTGGAAGACCACGCCGTATTCCGCGTCATCCGCGACAGCGACATCGAGATCGAGGAAGAGGCGGAAGACCTGGTCCGCGTTTTCGAGTCGGCCTTACGGCGGCGGCGGCGCGGGTCGGTGATTTTTCTGGGCGTCAACGCCGGCATGTCGGCCGACTTGCGCACCTTTCTCGAAGATGAATTGAAGGTCGCCTCGGAAGACGTCTTTTCCGAACACGGCATGATCGGGCTTGCCGACGTCGGCAAGCTGATCACCGAGGACCGGCGCGACTTGCTGTTCACGCCTTATGCGGCGCGCTTCCCCGAGCGCATCCGCGAGTTCGACGGCGATTGCTTCGCCGCCATCCGCGCCAAGGACCTGGTCGTCCACCATCCGTTCGAAAGCTTCGACGTGGTCGTCCAATACCTGCGCCAGGCGGCGGCCGACCCGGACGTGGTGGCGATCAAGCAAACGCTGTATCGCACCAGCAACGATTCGCCCATCGTCGCCGCGCTGGCCCAGGCGGCGGAGGCCGGCAAGTCGGTGACCGCGCTGGTCGAGCTGAAGGCGCGCTTCGACGAGGAACGCAACATCCGCTGGGCGCGCGACCTAGAACGGGCCGGCGTGCAGGTGGTCTACGGCTTCATGCGATTGAAGACCCACGCCAAGGTTTCCCTGGTGCTGCGTCGCGAGGCCGGCAAGCTGCGCGCCTACAGCCATTTCGGCACCGGCAATTATCACCCGGTGACGGCGCGCATCTATACGGATCTTTCGTACTTCACCTGCGATCCGGCGCTGTGCGCCGATGCCGCCGCCCTGTTCAATTACATGACCGGCTACGCCGTGCCGGAAGCCATGCAGAAACTGGCCTACGCGCCCGAGACCCTCGGCCCACGGCTGTTGGAGTTGATCGACGCCGAGATCGCCCACGCCAAGGCCGGCCGGCCGGCGGCGATCTGGGCCAAGATGAACGCCATCGTCCACGGCGAGGTCATCGACGCGCTCTATCGCGCCTCGCAGGCCGGGGTCGCCATCGATCTGGTGGTGCGCGGCGTCTGCTGTTTGCGCCCCGGGTTGCCCGGCCTGTCGGAAAACATCCGGGTGAAAAGCATCGTCGGGCGGTTTTTGGAGCACAGCCGCATCGTTTGTTTCGGCGCCGGCCACGGCCTGCCCTCGCCCTATGCCAAGATTTTCATCTCGTCGGCCGACTGGATGCCGCGCAACTTGGAACGTCGGGTGGAAACTCTGGTGCCGATCGAGAACGCCACCGTGCATCAGCAGGTGCTCGACCAGATCATGATCGCCAACCTCAACGACGAGGCGCAGAGCTGGGACCTCAAGGCCGACGGCACCTATATCCGCCGCCCGGCCGGCAAGGACGCCTTTTCGGCGCACGAATACTTCATGACCAACCCCAGCCTGTCGGGCCGCGGTTCGGCCTTGAAGAAAGGCTCGGTACCGCGCGCGCTGTCGCGGCGGGCGGCCAAGGCGGGGGCGGGATCGTAGGCGGGGGGGGGGGATTCGACCTCACCCCACCTCAAGCGCTTCCTTGATGTCCTTTGGACACCGGGCGATGGCTTGCAGATAGGCAGCAGCTGGGGCATCGGGCGAACGGCGGCCCTGTTCCCAATTTTTCAGCGTGGGCAGCGGAATGCGGTAGGTCTCGGCGAATCGCCGCTGCGACATATGCAGCTGGCGACGGATGGCGCGCACGTCCGGCACCTCGACGACATGCACCGCAGCGCCCGTCTTCTTGCCGCGTGCGTGGGCGATGGCCTCCGTCAATCCCTCGACCAGATCCTTGGCGAACGCGCTCATCGATTCGTGTCCTTTTTGCCGTAGCTCTGTCTGAGCACCGTGGCCAGCCCCCTCACTTGCTTTTTTTCGTCCACCGTCATGTTTTCACGCTGCGCCTTGGCGTAGATCAGGATGAGAAAAAGCGGCATCCGTGCATTCCGGCAGAAATAGATCACCCGAGCGCCGCCGCGCTTGCCCTTACCCTGACGTCGCCAACGCACCTTGCGGATTCCGCCCGTTTCCGGAATGACGTCGCCGGCCTCGGGGTCGCGGGCGATGAAATCCACGAATTCCTGCCGCTCGCCTTCATCCCATATGCTTTCCGCCTGCTGCAGGAACAGCGACAGCTCGACGACGGAAATGGGAACAGGTAGCGTGTTTTCATTATACGCCAATGGCGCATATTTGCAATAAAAAGACGCCATTGGCGTCTTATGCGTGGATTGCAAATATCCCCACATACCTTCCGGCCGTCACCTCTCGGCCATAGCCTTGAGTTTGGCCAGACCGACCTCGAAATCGCCGCCGATCATCTTGTCCATGTCGAAGATGACACCCATCACCTTCGAAACGAAGGGACTGGGGCCGTGGATCGCCCATGTGACGTCGGTGGCGTCGCCTTTGGGTTCGAAGAGGAGCTCGGCGGTGTTGTGGGCTTCGAACGGTTTGAGGAAATCGAGCGCGATGACGATGCGCGACGACAGCGTCGCCTGGACGATTTCCATGCGCCCTTGGCCGACATCGTTGTTGCCTTCCCAGGTATAGACCGCGCCGACGCCGGAGGCCGGGCCGCCGTAGGTCCGCCGCATGGCGGGATCCTTCGCCTCGTAAGGCGACCAGACGCGCCAGCCGGGCAGGTCGCTGACGATGGCGAAGAGCTTTTCCGGGGTTGCCTTGACACTCAGCGTGCGCTCGACGCGGAAGCTGTCGGGCCGGGTCGCGGCAACAACGAGGAGCGCCGTGACAGCGACGACGAGCAGGCCGGCGATGGAGAGGGAAACGGTCTTGAGCATGGGATGTTCCGGGACCCTTGGCATCACCGCAGCCCGGGCAGCCACGGTCCCGGGTCGGACCAGCGGACGAAAACGGCGTTGAGCGAGCCGCGCGTGCCGTCGAGCATCGGCAGGTCGGCGACGACGGCGGGCGAGAAGAAACCGTGTTCGACATGTTCGTCGCTGATACGGATCACCGGCTGCACCGGCAGCGGCTGACAGACGTAGGTAACGACGAACTTGGAGGGTTTGATCTGGCGCGAACGCAGCCAGGAATCGACGATGCGGTCGACCTCCACCTGCAGGCCGGTCTCCTCGGCAATCTCGCGGCGCAGCCCAGCAGCGATGCTTTCGCCCGGTTCGAGCTTGCCGCCGGGCAGATCCCATCGCCCGCCCGGCTTGCGCAGCATCAGGACACGTTCGGCACAGACGATAATGCCCTTGATGGAGACGACAAAGGCCGTCCCGTGGCCAGCTGCGTCTGCAGCCTCCAGATATCGGTGTTTGGCGGTCGATTCGATACTGTCCATGGCGTATGGGTAACACACTCGCCCACGACGCCAAAATGACGATTCGGCGGTTTGTCGCAATTACTGGTTCTGGACCCACCCAATGCCACAACATATGCCGCCGGCAAGGTTGATTCCGGACGAACCGCCGGCGCGCATCGTCGCCATCGACGCCCTGCGTGGCGGTGCCGTGATGCTGATGATCGCCTATCACGGGCTGTGGGACGCCACTCACCTGGAACTGATCGACCTGCCGCTTCTGACCGCCTGGCCGTGGCTGGCGGCGCGCGCGACGATCCTGTCGCTGTTCCTGGGCCTGGCCGGCATCTCGCTGGCACTCGGCCACGGCGACGGGGTGCGCTGGCGGCCCTTCCGCCGCCGGCTGGCCCAGGTCGGCGGAGCGGCAGCGGCGATCACGGTGGCGACGGCAATTCCGTTTCCGGAGGCCTTTATTTTTTTCGGCGCCTTGCACCATATCGCCTTGGCCAGCCTGCTGGCGCTGGCGTTGCTGCGCCTGCCGTGGCCGGCATTGATGGCCGCCGGCATCGCCGCCTTGATTCTGCCGGACCTTGTGGCGTTTGGCGGCGCTTTCGAGCGTTTGCCGCTGGTCGTACTCGGGCTGGCGGCAAGCCCGCCCCTGTCGGTCGATTTCGTGCCCCTGCTGCCGTGGTTCGCGGCCTGGCCCGTCGGCATGCTGCTCGGGCGGGGCATCGCCCGATGTATCGGTCAGTCGGCCACTGGCCCATTGGCCCAGGGTTGGTTGAGCTGGCAACCGACAGGCGGCGGCGGCAAGTTGCTCGTATGGGCCGGGCGGCACAGCCTGGTCGTCTACCTGCTACACCAGTTGCCGCTGATGGGCGGGCTGTGGCTGTTGACCTATCTGATATAGCAACAAACCTTTCCATAGCGCCCGTCGGGCAGCGTAGAATGCGCGCCGTGGGAAGGCCGGCGACGGAGGATGGCGTCATGGCCGAAGACAGCTTCGCTGTGCAGCGCGAGCGGATGATCGAGGCCATCGCCGCACACGCCGAATACGCCGCACCGCACATCGGCAAGGTGGCGCTCGACCCGCGGGTCATGACCGCCATGGCGGCGGTCGAACGCCACGAGTTCGTATCCGCGGAAGCACGCCCCTATGCCTATTTCGATACGCCGCTGCCGATCGGCTTCGAGAAGACCGTCTCACAGCCCTTTATCGTCGCCGTGATGACCGACCTGCTGCGCCTGCAACCCGGCGACACGGTGCTCGAGGTCGGGACCGGGCTCGGCTATCACGCCGCCGTTCTGTCGCAACTGGCTGCCGCCGTCTTCACCGTCGAGATCGTCGAGGAACTGGGCAAGGCGGCCGCCGCTAGGCTGCATCGGTACGGCTGCGCCAATGTCACGGCTCGGCTCGGCGACGGCAGCGCCGGCTGGCCCG
>CAMCUA010000082.1 GCA_945878455.1 Asaia bogorensis
AAACTGACATCACAAACTACACGGCCCGCGATATCGACGAGATCACATGGGCCGTCAACTCAACGCCCAGAAAATGCCTCGGATACAAAACTCCCGCCGAGGCATTCCTTGAAAACATCAGGTGTTGCACTTGACGTGAGAATCCAGCCGCCTTCGAGCAGGACATGGCCGTCCGATAGCAATGCGACCAACAGCAGGTCGACGGCTGTATCCTGGCCGATGACGGCCTTGCGGACCTCGGTCCGCAGTCCGTCACACAGGGTCCGAACGGCGTCCAGGTCCATCGATCATCTCCCGTTTCCATTGTTGTAGGTCGCGTGCCATCGCCGTCAACTGGGCCTCCGACGGGCGGCCTTTCCCCATCTCCGCTGCCCGGCGCAACAAGGTCGGACCATCGGTCGTTGTCTTGCGGGCGCTGCTTATACGGCTGAGCCATGTATCGCGTGCCGAATCGTCCAACCCGGCCGGCAGGTGCAGACGCTTCTCTACGTCGCGGGCCATGGTTCCGGCGTAGGCCGCAAGAGCAGCGCCGCTGTGGCCGCCCTCGAGCAGCAAATCGCTACTGTTGGCGATTAAGCTTATTTTGCCGCCGGGCTGTCGCTGTGGAGCGGGCAGCGGCGCGCCGAAGCGTTGGTTGGCGGCCCAAGCAATGACGGCGATGGCGATGACGCCGGCCAGTGTGGCGGGCAGGAACGGCGGCCTGAGCAACGCCCGCCACAGGCTTGGCGCCTGTTCGAAGCCATGAATGGTTTCATCGAAGACGACACGGCCGCCGGCGGGCAAGGCTCCTTCGATCAGGCGTAGGGCCAAAGCGGCGTTGTCGCCCCGCCCAATGCCCAGATTGTTGATGAGGTCAGGGTCGGACAACAGCCATAGGTCTCTGTCTCCATATTGACCCCGGGCGATCAAGGCGCCTTCCGCGCTGCCGATGATGACCTGCAGGCCGACGACGCTGAGCAATTGCGGTTGATCGATATCAGGGTGAAGGTCCCCCAATGTCACTACGGTCCAACTTGTCGCGGCAGGGCGGGCAATGCGGCTATTCCGGCCACCGATGTGGGCCTGCAAGGCCCGCTGCAGGGTTGGCACGATACGTCGCTCCGGCAACAATTCCATGGTCGCCAGCCAGCGTGGCTGGTTGCGATCGCGGCGTCCCTGCCATTTGGGAACGACCATCAGCACGGTTCTGGCAGACTGCGGGTAGCGATCCAGCGCATCGAGGATGCTGTCGAGGTTCTCCGAATCGGGTGGGCTGGCGATGACCAGAAAATCCATCGGACGGGTCGAACGGACCGTGCGGAAACGGCCAATGTCGACGGGTACGCCCAGCCGTTCCAGGGTTTCGACCAGTGCGCCGTGGCCAATGGCTGACCGCGAGAAGGCATTCGCGCCGGGACTGCGCAGGGTTTCCAAATCAGTCGCCGCCTCGCGTAAGGCGATGACCAGGAAGAACGCGAACAGGCCGAAGGTCATCAGCCAGACGGCTGTATGGCGTCGAAATATCGGATCGACGGCCGCATTGTCAGCTGATGGACGAGGCGCGGTCACGCTGTGGGGAGTCCCAGCCACGCGGCGAAGCGAATGTAACAGACACGACACGCACGATAAGTAGCCGTGTCGACCAAGTGGCCGCCAAATCGGCTGCGTTCCTCGGACTCAACTAGGATGGAAAGGGCGGCCCGTGCCCGAGCCGGCATCGGCGCGCGCATCACCTCGCGTGCCGTCTGCGACAGTGCTGTCGCCGTTCCACCCGAGCGTCGGCGCAATCCGTCGATTGCTGCCAAAAGAAGGCGACGCACCGCATCGGCCGTTTGTCCCGCAGTGGCCATCCGGTCGGCGGCACTCAAGGGTTGTTCGTCGGGCTGGGTCGGATTGACACGAACCGTCACCGGCACACCATCGGTTCGATTCCGCCTATTCCAAGACGCGCGCAACCACCGGAAGGCGTGGAAAGCAAGGAGCAAGCCGGCGACGGCGGCGAGTAGCCACAGAAAGGCCGTGCCGATTTTGGCCGCCGTCGATGCATTCCGCAGATCTATGGCTTGCGGGGCCTGTGAATTTTCCTCGATGCGGCGTTCCTCGGGGGCCGCCGGCTCGCCTTCCGTCGCTGGCGACTCGGATTCACGCTGTCCTGGGGTGCGGGTCTGAAAATATCCGTCTGCGAGCACCTGACGAGCCGTGGCGCGCACCACATCTGGGTTGTGATCCGCGTGCGCAGTGCCAAAAGGTGGGGCCATCAAGCAGAACAGCGCCAAGCTGAGGCTCGCGGCACGGCAGTTTCTCAGGGGAGTGACGGCTGGCCGGATCATGACGGAAAGTCCTCGCCGGGGGCATGGTCTGATCCGGCAGGGGAATCATGGGTGCATGCGCATCGTTCCGTCAACCAGGGCTGGCCATTTCGGCTTCGCAGTCCACCCGGGGCCTTGCCTTCAATCCAGCCTTCTCCCAAGATGCTGAGGCGCGTTTCCAGTCTGGGGGCATCCAACGAAGTTGGCCGGATCTGGATGCGTTGTGGGGTAACCCTGGAGTCCAATGAGGGCGCTCGGACAGCTTCGTGTTGGTAGAAGCGCTCAGCGGGAGAGCTAATCTATGTACGCCCTACGCCCGCCGGCTGAACCCGGCATGCCGCTCGAAGACGTCGATACGCCGGCGCTGATCGTCGACCTCGATATTTTCGAGGCCAATATGGCGCGTATGGCAGACGAAGCGCGACGCGGCGGCATCCGGCTGCGGCCGCACGGAAAGACGCACAAGTGTGCTGTCATCGCCATGCGCCAGATGGCTCTTGGCGCTGTCGGCCAGTGCGTACAGAAGGTCAGCGAGGCGGAAGCTCTTGTCGACGGCGGCGTCTCCGATGTTCTGGTATGCAATGAAATCGTTGGTCAAACGAAACTGCGCCGGCTGGCGTCGCTGGCCCGACGGGCCAGGATCGGTGTCTGTGCCGATAACCCGGCCAATATCGAGGAACTGAGCGTCGAGGCACAGAGTTTCGGTGTCGAACTGCGCGTGCTGGTCGAAATCGATGCCGGTGTCGGCCGGTGCGGCATCGAAGCGGGCGAACCGGCGGCGAAGCTGGCCAAGTTGATCGATGAACTGCCGGGCCTGACGTTCGGCGGTCTGCAGGCCTATCACGGGGGCGCGCAGCATCTGCGCACCCTGGCCGAACGCAGGACCGCCATCGCTGGTATTGTCGATAAGGTCAATCAGACCCGAGCCGCTCTACAACACGCCGGACTGCCCTGTCTGGAGGTTACCGGTGGCGGCACGGGCACTTATCGGTTGGAGATGGAAAGCGGCGTCTATACGGAGCTGCAATGCGGTTCCTACATCTTCATGGACGCCGATTACGGACGCAATCGCGACGACGATGGGCAACCCTATCGGCGCTTTGCCCAAAGTCTGTTCGTCTATGCCACCGTGATGAGCCGTCCGGCGCGCGACCGTGCCATTGTCGATGCTGGGCTGAAGGCGATCTCCATCGATAGCGGACCACCTTTGATTCACGATCAACCCGCCCTGGAATACGTCTTCAAGGGTGACGAGCACGGCCTCATTCGCCTGCCAGCGTCAGGCCACAGCTTGCATGTGGGCGACAAGTTGCTGCTGGTCCCTGGGCATTGCGACCCGACCGTCAACATGTACGATCACTTTGTCGGCGTGCGCAATGGTTGGGTCGAATCCGTCTGGCCGATCACGGGGCGAGGACCGGGTCGCTGATCCGTAACAGCTTAAAGTAAGGAATCGTTAGCATGCCGCAGTACACAACCCTGGTTACCGGCGTCAGCCGTGGCATCGGCCGCGCCATTGCCGATTCCCTGATTGCCGAAGGTCACACGGTCATCGGTCTGTCGCGCACGCCACCGGATAATACCTACCGTGGCATTTTCCACCGGGTCGACCTGACGGATCGGGCGGCGGCGGCTAACATGTTGGCCAAGGTCACGGCTGAACACCAAGTGGACAATCTGGTCAACAACGCAGGTGGCGGTTACCACGCTCCGATCGAAGAGATTACGCTCGATCAGCTCGACAAAACGGTGGCGTTGAACCTGGGGCAGCTCATCCAATGTACGCAGGCCTGCCTGCCCGCGATGAAGGCGAAAGGGCGGGGGCGGATTGTCAATATCGGCAGCCGCGCCGCGCTCGGCAAGGCGGGGCAGAGTATCTACGGCGGCTCGAAGTCGAATGTGCATGGGTTAACGCGCACCTGGGCTCTGGAACTGGGCAAGCACGGCATTACCGTCAACAGTGTCGCTCCGGGACCGATAGCCACCGATCTTTTCCGCAAGAACAATCCGCCGGAAAGCCCGCGCACCAAGGCCATTCTTAGTGGCATTCTGGTCGGTCGCATGGGCGAGCCAGAGGATATTGCCGGGGCGTGTTCGTTCCTTGTGTCCGACCGGGCCAGCTTCATTACCGGCCAGACGCTGTTCGTCGACGGTGGCTTGACCGTCGGCCTCAACGTCGTTTGATCCGGGTGTCGGAGCCTGCCGCGCTGGCCGTGGACGCCTCCCGCACTTTGCTCTATTGATGACGCAAGCCGCCAAATAGCGAGCGGCATTGGGCAACGGGGCACGGCGGACGACAAGCCGCCGGCCCGACGACGAAGGGGAGCGTTCCATGACGAAAATCCGAAATTTGGCCTTAGAGCGCATGCAGAAGGGCGGCGTCGCCATCGGGCTTAGCGTACGTGTCGCGCGCACCGTAGATATCGGTCTGTTGGGCGCCACCAGCGGGTTCGATTGGCTATTCATTGATTGCGAGCATACCTCGCTCGACATGACCATGAGCTGCGAGATTGCCACGGCGGCTCTCGGCCAGAGCATCACTCCGGTCGTCCGCGTGCCAGGCAAGGATCACTTCCACGCCACACGCGTGCTCGACAATGGCGCCCAGGGCGTCGTCATTCCGCATGTCGAGAATGCGGCGGAAGCCAAGCAGATTGCCTCGAACTGCAAGTTTCCGCCCATCGGCCATCGTTCGATCTCGCGGGCCAGCGCCTTGATCGCCTTCCGCGAAATGCCCGTGCGCGATTTCGTCGAAGCGGTCAACGATGCGACGTTGGTCTGCGTCATGCTGGAAAGTCCGAATGCCATCAAGAACGCAGAAAAGATCGCTGCCGTGCCTGGAATCGATTCGTTGATGATCGGCACCAACGATTTTTGCGCCGAGGCCGGCATTCACGGCAAGTACGATCACCCCAAGGTCGTGGAGGCCTATAAGCGGGTTGTCGATGCTTGCCGTAAGCATAAGAAATTCGCTGGCATGGGGGGCGTTTATACCCATGACCTGATGCAACGATATGTCGAGATGGGCGCCCAATTCGTGCTCGGCGGATCCGATCAGTCTTTCATTCAAAGCGGCGGCAAGTCTCGCACCGCGTTCTTGCGTGGCGTGAACGGAAAGTAACCGCACGCCGGCTTCCAGCAACTTCCATCGCAACAACCGGCAATATTTTCAAAAGGGAGGCACGTTCCATGACGAAGATCCGCAATCTGGCGAAAGAGCGTATGCAGAAAGGTGGTGTTGCCATCGGCCTTGGCGTGCGTGTCGCGCGTACGGTCGATATCGGCCTACTCGGTGCCACCGCCGGCTTCGATTGGCTGTTCATCGACAACGAACACACGTCGATGGACATGACCATGACCTGCGAAATCGCCACGGCTGCCTTGGGTCAGGGTATCACGCCGATCGTGCGCGTTCCTGGCAAGCAGCACTTCCATGCCTCGCGCGTGCTCGACAATGGCGCCCAGGGGGTTGTCGTGCCGCATGTCGAAGACGCTGATGAGGCCAAGTCGGTCGCTTCGCATTGTAAGTTCCCGCCAATCGGCAAGCGCTCGATCTCGCGGGCCAGCGCCTTGATCGCCTTCAAGGATATGCCGGTGCGCGATTTCGTCGACGCGGTCAACGAAGCGACGCTGGTCACGGTGATGATCGAAAGCCCGAACGCGGTAAAGAACGCCGCTGCCATCGCCGCCGTCCCCGGCATCGACTGCCTATTGATCGGCACCAACGATTTCTGTGCCGAGGCCGGCATCCATGGTCAGTACGACCACAAGAAGACGAAGGAAGCCTACAAGCGGGTTATCGATGCCTGCCACAAGCACAAGAAATTCCCGGGCATGGCCGGTATCGGCGATCAGGGCATCATGCAGATGTACGTCGAAATGGGCGCCCAACTCTTGCTGGCCGGCGGCGATCATTCCTTCATTCAGTCCGGCGGTCGGGCGCGCACCCAATTCCTGCGCAAGGTCAACGGCAAGTAGTCGACGGCCTATACGGATGCCGGGGTGGACGCAGCGTCCGCCCCGGACCTTTTCGTTATTGCGGACGGCATCCTCGGCAAGATGCTGGTCTTTGCCATATCCGTGCGGGGAGGACAGCATCGTGTACACGAAGAAAATCGTCGATGTGCAGGGCAGCCCGATGGATGTCCTGCTGTTCGAACCGAAGGGCGGCGGCCCCTTTCCGGGGATCATGGCGGCCCAGCACCTGCCGATTTCCCACGAAGACCTGGAGATCGATCCGTTCACCATCGATGTCGGCGACCGGCTGGCCGCTGCCGGCTATGCTGTGGCCATTCCGCACATGTTCCATTGGTGGCCGCGCAAGGCGGATTCGGCGGTCAAGCGCGAAGGCTTTCGCGACGATTGGGCGGTAGCCGACATGCAGGCCGCCACCGCCCAGCTTATTGGCAACAAGAAGGTGGATCGTAACCGTATTGGCATTCTCGGCCATTGCTGGGGCGGACGGATGGCTTGGGTGGGGGCTTGCCATATGCCTGAATTCAAGGCGGCGGCCATGCTCTACGGCGGGCGCATCAAGACCGGGATGGGGGCAGGCAGCCCGCCGGCCATCGACCTGGCGCCGCGCATGCGCTGTTCGATGCTGGGGATTTTCGGTAAGGACGATGCCAATCCCTCGCCCGACGACGTCAAGGATTTGGATGCGGTGCTGACCAAGGCCGGCATCCGGCACGAATTCCACAGTTACGACGGCGCGGGCCACGGCTTCCAGGACTTCCACAATCCGGAGCGCTACCGCAAGGCCGCTTCCGACGATGCGTGGAAGAAGGTGATCGGCTTTTTCGATAGGATGCTGACCTAGCCGCCTACGTTCCGTCTATTGCCCTGCCCACTTCCGCTTGGGTCCGGCAACTGGCGTAGCCACTGATTTTCAGTGTAGGATAAGCGGTTCCGTCTGACTTGTTCCGTTCCCAACAATTCCTTCCTATATTGACCGGCATGCATAGCACAAACGACATCCGTCGCGCCTTTCTCGATTATTTCGCCAAGAACGGCCACCAGGTCGTGGAATCCAGTCCGCTGGTGCCGCGCAACGACCCGACACTGATGTTCGTCAACGCCGGCATGGTGCAGTTCAAGAACGTCTTCACCGGGTTGGAGGAGCGGCCCTACAAGCGCGCCGCCACATCGCAGAAATGCGTGCGCGCCGGCGGCAAGCACAACGACCTAGAAAACGTCGGTTATACGGCGCGCCATCACACCTTCTTCGAGATGCTGGGTAATTTCTCATTTGGCGACTATTTCAAGGAAAACGCCATCGAGCTGGCCTGGAACCTGATCACCAAGGAATTTGGCCTGCCCAAGGACCGGCTGACGACGACGGTTTATGCCGACGACGATCAGGCGTTCGATCTTTGGAAGAAGATCGCCGGCCTGCCTGATTCTCGCATCATCCGCATTCCCACCTCGGACAATTTCTGGGCCATGGGTGACACGGGTCCGTGCGGGCCTTGTTCCGAGATTTTCTATGATCATGGGTCGCATATCCCGGGCGGGCCCCCCGGCAGTCCGGAAGCGGATGGCGACCGCTTCATCGAGATCTGGAATCTCGTGTTCATGCAGTATGAACAGGTATCGCCGGAGCAGCGACTGAACCTGCCGAAGCCCTCCATCGACACCGGCATGGGCCTGGAGCGCATCTCCGCCGTCATGCAGGGTACTCACGACAATTACGAGACTGATCAGTTCAAGGCACTGATCCGCGCCTCAGCCGAGGCGACGGGTGTTGATGCCGCCGGGCCGCACCGGGTTTCGCACCGAGTGATCGCCGACCATCTGCGCGCGACCAGTTTCCTGATCGCCGACGGCGTGCTGCCCTCGAACGAAGGCCGCGGTTACGTGCTCCGCCGGATCATGCGCCGGGCCATGCGCCATGCCCATATGATCGGTTGCGTCGAACCGCTGCTGTGGCGTCTGGTGCCGGCGTTGGTGGCGCAAATGGGTCAAGCGTATCTGCAATTGGGCCGCGCCGAGCCGCTGATCGCCGAAACCTTGAAGCTGGAAGAAACCCGCTTCAAGCAGACTCTGGATCGCGGCCTGAAGCTGCTTGACGAGGCGACGGGCAATCTCTCGAAAGGTGGTGTGTTGCCTGGCGAGACGGCGTTTCGTCTCTACGATACCTTCGGTTTCCCGCTCGATCTGACCCAGGACGCGCTGCGCCTGCGTGGCATCACCGTGGACAATGCCGGCTTTGAGGCGGCGATGCAGCGCCAGCGCGAGGAAGCGCGGCGGGCCTGGGCCGGTTCGGGCGATGCTGCAACGGAAGGCGTTTGGTTCGCCATCCGCGAGGAAGTGGGCGCCACCGAGTTCCTCGGCTATGCGACGGAATCAGCCGAAGGTCAGGTTCGGGCGTTGGTCGTCGATGGCAAGCGGGTGCAAAGCGCACCGGCCGGAACGTCGGTGGCAGTGGTCACCAACCAAACCCCGTTCTACGGGGAATCCGGTGGCCAGATGGGTGACACCGGCACGCTTGCGACAGCAGCGGGCGCCCGTGTCATCGTCAGCGATACGGTCAAGCGCCTGGGCGATCTGCATGTCCATCTCGGGACGGTCAAGAAGGGTACGCTCATGGTCGGCGACGATGTGGTGCTGACCGCCGATGCCGAGCGGCGCACGGCCCTGCGCGCCAACCACTCGGCGACCCACATCCTGCACGAGGCGTTGCGCCGCGAACTTGGCGACCACGTCACGCAGAAGGGCTCACTGGTCGCCCCTGATCGCTTGCGTTTCGATTTCAGCCACCCGAAGCCGATTGCCGCCGATGAATTGGCCCGGGTCGAGGCGCGCATCAACCGCCAGGTTCGCCGCAATACCGAAGTCGTGACCCATCTGATGACGCCGGATGCCGCCATCGAGGCCGGCGCCATGGCGCTGTTTGGCGAGAAATACGGCGATGAGGTTCGCGTTGTCGCCATGGGCGACGAGGACGATGCGGGCTTTTCTGTCGAACTCTGCGGCGGCACCCATGCGCGCCGCACCGGCGACATCGGTCTGATCAAGATCATCGGCGAAAGCGCCGTTTCGGCCGGTGTGCGGCGCATCGAGGCGCTGACGGCGGCGACCGCCGAAGCCTACATCGCGACCGAGGAAAAGGCATTGCGCGAGGCCGCCGATATCCTGCGCTCGACGCCCGGCGACGTGCCGGCGCGCTTGGCCGCGCTGGTCGAAGAACGGCGCAAGCTGGAGCGCGAACTGATGGATGTCCGCCGGCGCATGGCGACCGGCGGCGGCAACGGTGCGGCGACGGAGGTCAAGGAGGTGCGCGGCATTAAGTACGTGCCGCGCGTGCTCGACGGCGTGCCGGCGAAAGACCTGAAGACGATGGTCGATGACCTGAAGAAGCAGGTCGGTTCCGGCGTCGTCGCGCTGATCGCCGTCAACGACGGCAAGGCCTCCCTGGTCGTCGGCGTCACCGCCGATCTGACCGCCAGCAACGATGCCGTCCGCCTGGTGCAGGCCGGTTCGGTGGCGTTGGGCGGCAAGGGCGGCGGCGGGCGGCCCGACATGGCCCAGGCCGGCGGTCCCGACGGCAAGAACGCCGAGGATGCCTTGGCGGCCATCGAGGCGGCGATCGGTACCGGAGCCTGACGTTTCGACCGACCTGATCCCAGCAACAAGGACCGTCGCGATGGCCGAGCGCTTCCAGGGCACAGATAGCTACATTGCTACCGACGACCTAATGATCGCCGTCAATGCCTCAGTGGCGCTGGAACGGCCGCTGTTGGTCAAAGGCGAGCCGGGAACGGGCAAGACGGTGTTGGCCCACGAAGTCGCCCGCGCCCTCGGCCGGCCGCTGATTTCCTGGCACATCAAGTCGACCACCAAGGCGCAGCACGGGCTTTACGAATACGATGCCGTGGCCCGCCTGCGCGACTCGCAGCTGGGCGACGCGCGGGTCCACGATATTGCCAACTACATCGTGCGCGGCAAGCTGTGGGAGGCTTTTACCGCCGATGAGCGGCCGGTGCTGCTGATCGACGAAATCGACAAGGCCGATATCGAATTCCCCAACGACCTGCTGCTCGAACTCGACCGCATGGAGTTCTACGTCTACGAAACGCAGCAGACGGTGCGCGCCGTGCGCCGGCCGATCGTGTTGATCACCTCGAACAACGAAAAGGAGCTGCCCGACGCATTTCTGCGTCGCTGCTTCTTCCACTACATCCGCTTTCCCGACCGCAAGACGATGGAACGTATCGTCGACGTTCACTTTCCCGACGTGCAGCGCCGCCTGGTGGCCGAAGCGCTGACCCGTTTCTTCGAAATCCGCGACGTGCCCGGCCTGAAGAAAAAGCCCTCGACCTCGGAATTCCTCGACTGGATCAAGCTGTTGATGGTCGAAGATGTGCCGCCCGAGGCGCTGCGCAGCGCCGACAAGAAGGACCTGATCCCGCCGCTCTACGGCGCGCTCTTGAAGATCGAGCAGGACGTACAGCTGTTCGAGCGTTTGGCCTTCCTGCACCGCCGCGAAGGCGGGTGAGGCAGCCTACCGTTCCCTCCCCGACGTCGGGTTTCTGCACAGGAATTGCACAAGCTTCCTTGATTTCTGCGCAATAGCGCCGCCCTGATCTGCAAACAGGTGGTGCATAAGTCGTGCATGCCAAGACGCACGTCGACCGCCTGCCGTTTCCTGCCACGCCTGCCTGTCCCGTGCGATGCCAGCCACCAACGACCGGCCTAATGGCTGGAACCAGGGGACAGCACAGCATGATAGCCTCGTTAGGCGCCCGTTTTCAGGTGCCGCTCCGCGTCAGCAACCTAAACGGCAAACTCATCATCGCCATTGCCACGACGGCTATGGCCGACTGGCTCTTCTGGGAGCAAACGCCCGGTCTGTCGGTGGTATTATTCACCCTTCTCCTTGCAGGCGCCGTGCTGTCCAGTGGCGTCATTCGGACATCGGGCGGCGACAGGCTATTGGCGGCGGGATTCCTGGCGGCCGGCTTGATTCCAATCTTTGAGGACGTGAACGCTCTTTCTCTATTTTTCGCGGTCGCCGGCATGTCGGCGTTTTCGCTGATCATGGCCGGACAGTACAGGGGAACCCTGGGGCGCAGAATCTGCGCACAGATGGAAATGATCGTGATGGGGCTCGGTTGGCTCTTCGTTGACTTGTCCACGGCACGTGCGGCATCACATCGGTTCGGGCGCCCCCGTGCCTGGAAGCAGTGGCTCGCTGATTGGCTGAACGCGATCTTCTTCGGATCGATTTTCGTCATCCTGTTGGTGATGGCCAATCCTTTGATCGAGAACGTGTTCCTCTATCTTGATCCCGCAAGTGTGATCTCATGGGAAAACTTCGCACGGTTGATTTTCTGGCTGTTCGTCTTCGCTGCGGCATGGCCTTTCCTCCGCCCACGAATCCGCCGAACCGATGCATCAAGATTGTACTTCCAGGGGTTTGGGCCGGGGCCTGACTTATCCCGGTTTTGGGCGCTTTTCAACACGGTGGCGATTCGGCGGTCGTTGGTCCTCTTCAGCCTGCTGTTCGCCGCGCAGACCGCCATGGACATGGCGTACCTATGGTCGGGCGCGGCGTTGCCGGACGGCATGAACTATGCCACCTATGCTCATCGCGGCGCCTATCCGCTGATTGCCACCGCGCTGTTGGCCGGAGCGTTCGTGCTGGTCGCCATGCGCCGGGGTGCCGCTCCCTCCGAAGACGGGCTGGTCCGATTCCTGGTCTACCTGTGGATCGGTCAAAACGTGTTGTTGGTGGTTTCGTCGATGCTTCGGCTGGACCTGTACGTCGAAGTTTATTCGCTGACCTATTGGCGGTTCGCCGCCTTCGTCTGGATGTTGCTGGTCACCTGCGGGCTGGTGCTTATCGTTGCGCGGGTCGCACTTGGGCGTACCAATCTCTGGCTAGTCACTGCGAACGGGGTTGCCTTGGCAATTGCGCTCTATGCGTGCGCTTTCCTCAACATTCCGCGCATCATTGCGGTCTATAATGTTTTCCACAGCCTGGAGGTCTCAGGGCAGGGGCTAAATTCTCATTCCAAGTGCAACACCGTTATGCTTCGGAGTTGCGATGGGAATTCACTATGGTCAGCTCGACCTTGATGAGCGTTACGAGCTTTATCGTCTCCGGGAGGACGGTAGAGGCGTTCGAGAGATCGGCCGCCTGA
>CAMCUA010000083.1 GCA_945878455.1 Asaia bogorensis
CATCTCCATCGACTACCGGATTTTGCCCGGGGCCGATCACTTCTTTACCGAGAAGCTCGACGCGCTGACCACCGCCGTCGACGACTACCTGGTCAAGTCGCTGCGCAACCGGGCCGCCTAGTTAAACCCACTCCGCCCCAAGGGGCAGAGAGGGAGTGCTTCTTTCAGGCACCTGGCGGCCGGTGCAGCCGGCCGCCGGAGCAGGGCCGCGCCACCCCCGTCGTCGACGGCAGGCTAAGCGGCAGGCCCAGCAGCGAGCGCACCGCCAGAAAGGCGAAGGCCTGCGCCTCCAGGGCATCGCCATGCCAGCCCACCGCCTCCACGGCTTCGACAGGCACCCCCAGCGTCGCGCGCAAGGCCGCCATCAGTGTCCGATTGCGCCGTCCGCCGCCACCCACCAGCCAGCGTCGTGGCCGATCCGGCAAATGGTTCCCCGCCCGGCCGACGGCACCCGCCGAAAAGGCCACCAGCGTTGCCGCGCCATCGGCAGGCGATAGCCGCCGCTCGCCACAGGCCCGCCGCCAGGCGACGGCAAAGTGATCGCGGTCCAGCGACTTGGGCGGCGGCAGATCGAACCAAGGGTCGGCCAATAGGGCCGCCAGCACCGCGGCGTCGATGCGCCCTTGCGCTGACAGGGCGCCGTCGACGTCGTAGGCAACGCCGGCCACCTCAAGCATCCAATCGTCGAGCAGCGCGTTGGCCGGCCCCGTATCGAAGGCCACCGGCACCGCATCGCCGGCACCGATCCAAGTGACGTTGGCAACACCGCCCAGGTTGAGCACGGCCAGCGGCCGCTCCAGGTCGCCCGCCAAGGCCCGGTGGAACAGCGGCACCAGCGGCGCGCCCTGGCCGCCTTCGGCCATGTCGCAGCTGCGAAAATCATCGACCACGGCGATGCCAGTCGCGGCGGCGAGCAGGCCGCCATCGCCGATCTGTCGGGTAAAGCCCCGCTCCGGTGCATGAAACACCGTATGGCCATGAAAACCGATGACATCGACCGAACCGGCGGCCATTCCGGCCTTGGCCAGCAGCCGGCCGACGGCAGCGGCATGGCGCAGCGTCAAGTCGCGCGCCACCGCCGCGACACCGGGCGCATCGGGCTGACCGACCACGCCGCGCAAACGGTCGCGAAAGTCGGCATCGTAGGTTTCGCCGACGCAGGCCCCGCGGTGCAGGATCCTCTCGCCGTCGCTGACCAATAGCGCCGCGTCGATACCGTCCATCGACGTGCCGCTCATCAACCCGATAGCAGTATAGTTCTGGGCTGGGATCATATCGGTTGCTTTGCTGGCGACGACGGGGCGCGATGCGAGCCCTGCGCATTGAGGGCGTGGGGCGATTGTGTTAAGGAACCGCCCACCCGGCAAGCCCGCCGGTGCCGCAAAGGCCGATTGCGATGAGCCCCCATCGTTCCGAATTCGTCCGCACCGTCGTCGAGCGCGGCTACGTTCACCAATGCACCGACATCGACGCCCTCGATGCGCTCTGCGCCACGGAAGCCGCCACCGCCTACATCGGTTTCGACTGTACGGCGCCCAGCCTGCATGTCGGCAATCTGGTATCGGTCATGCTGCTGCGCCATTGGCAGCGTGCCGGGCACCGGCCGATAGTATTGATGGGCGGCGGCACGACGCGCATCGGCGACCCCTCGGGCAAGGATGAGCAGCGCCAGTTGCTCGACGATGCCGCCATCGCCGCCAATATGGCCGGCATCCGCCAGGTCTTTGCCCGCTTTCTCGATTTCGCCCCCGGCCAGAATCAAGGCCCCGGCAAGCCCGGCGGCGCCATCATGGTCAACAATGCCGATTGGCTGGATGAGCTTGCCTATATCGCCTTCCTGCGCGACTACGGCCGGCATTTCTCGGTCAACCGCATGCTCAGTTTCGACAGCGTGCGTCTGCGCCTGGAACGCGAACAGCCGCTCAGCTTCCTCGAGTTCAACTACATGATCCTGCAGGCCTACGACTTCGTCGAACTGGCCAGGCGCCATGGCTGCCGGCTGCAGATGGGCGGTTCCGACCAGTGGGGCAACATCGTCAACGGCGTCGAGCTTGGCCGCCGTGCCGAAGGCAGCGAGTTGTTCGGTCTGACCACGCCGCTCCTGACCACGTCGTCCGGCGCCAAGATGGGCAAGTCGGTGCAGGGCGCCATCTGGCTCAATGGCGGCATGCTGTCGCCCTACGACTACTGGCAATATTGGCGCAACACCGAGGACGCCGACGTCGGCCGCTTCCTGCGCCTGTTCACCGAACTGCCGCTGGCCGAGGTCGCCCGCCTGGAAAGCCTTCAAGGTTCCGACATCAACGACGCCAAAAAGATATTGGCCGACGAGGCGACCCGTCTGTGTCACGGCGTGGCGGCGGCGGAAGCGTCGCGCGAAACGGCACGCAAGACCTTCGAGGAAGGCGCCACTGGCGATGCCCTACCCACCCTCGACGTGCCCCTGGCTGAATTGACCCAAGGCATTGCCGCTTTCGAGCTGCTGCGCCGCGCGGGTCTGGCCGCCTCGAACGGTGAAGCGCGACGCTTGATCAAGGGCGGTGGCGCTCGCCTCAACGACGCCGTCATCGCCGAGGAAACCCACCAGGTGACGGCGTCGGACCTAACGGCGGAAGGTCTGATCAAGCTATCGGCCGGGCGCAAGCGGCACGCCCTGATCCACCCGGTCTGACCGTCAATTGCGCTCCTGCGGCTCGACCGGCGTACCGTCGGGCGACGGCTCGAGACCATCGAATATGCCGAACAGCCGGCGGAGAAATCCGGGCGCCAGAGCCGACAACGGATTGACCCGGATATCGGGCTTCTCGGTTTCACCAGTCATCGTGTAGTTGGCAGCAAAGATACCGCCGCCCTTCTCGCCACCGGTAAACAAGCCGCCGACCAGCGGCAGCCGTCCCAGCAGGCTGTTGATGGCATAGGCCGGCACAACCGTTCCTTCGAGATTGATGGTGTCCTTGCGGGTATCGACCTGGCCGGAGGCGGTAAAGCCGATCGATGTTCCCGCCGCCCGTCCGTCAGCGATGTGAATGACCCCATCGGCCATGGTGAAGGTGGCATCCAACGCATTGAAGCCGAGTCCGCCGCCCTGCAAGGCGTCGAGCACGCCAGTCAGGGCCATGATACTCAACAACTGCACCAAGGCAGGCGCGCGCACGACGCGGAAATCGCCGATCACCACCTTTCCGGCCAAAGGCGAATGCGATTGGCTGTCGTCGTATTCGCCGGCGATGTCCAAATCGCCGCCGATCATATTGTCGTAGATATCGAGCCCGCGCAGCGCAGCGCCGGCATCGCCAGACGTGATCTTCAAGCGCCGCTTCCCCGGCGCCGCCGGTTCAAGATTCACTGCGAAGACCCGGCCTTCCTCGAATCGGCCGCGCAGGTCGATCGATGTCCACCGCTCGCCATCGTTGGACAGATTGCCATCGACAGCGGATAGCTGCCGTTCGGCGTCCAACCATGCCATATCGAACTTTGCTGACAGATCGAGCGGTGGCCCCTTGTAGCTATCGTCATCCCCTGTGTGGCTCTTCAGGTTGTTGCCGAGCAGGGTCGACATGTCGAAGCTCGGCCCGGAAAACTCCGCCTGCACGCGGCCGTCGGCCTGACGGTGCACCCGCCCGGTCATGTCGGTCCGGCCGAAGCGCATGGTATCGAAACGAACGCCCTCAATGGCGCCTGTGGTCGGCGCGAAAGCAATGCGTCCGATAATCGACAAGTCAGCCGCCGTGAGCGAAAAGCGCGGCACGGCGGTCAATCCACCGCGGCTAACCTCGAGCAAGACCTCGGCCTTGCTGGGAACGCCCGCCACCTTGGACCAGGTCAGCGGCGCCAGATCGATCGCGGTCGCCGTCAGATCGACCTCGGCTTCCATAAGGGCCCGCCCGTCGGTGAACACCGTATGGCGCAGCCGGGTGTTGGCGGACCCGTCGATGGTGCTTCCCGAGAACGGTGGAAAATCTAGGCCGAGTTCGGTCTGACGCTGCTGCCGGTCGACCTGACCCTGAACGTCGTAGCGGCTGCGATACGGCGCATTGTCCTTAAAATTCTCCCGCCAGGAAAGCTCGCCCGCCATCGTCCCCAAGCGGATGCGGCCCTTGACGTCCATGCCCACTTTGTCGATGTCGAGGGCAAAATGGCCACCGCTGATGTCCAGATCGCGCACGGCATTCTCGATCACGACGTCGCGAAGTTCGGCATGGGCAGACACTTCCACCTCATCGAAGGTCAGCGCCTTTTCAGCAATGAACTTCAACTTCAGTCGCGTCGATGCCCAACCACCCGTCTGGGCTGGCGTCACGCCGATCCGCGATGCGAAGCCGAGCGGTTCATGGTCGATCAACCGCATGGCCTCGCTGAACGGACCGTCGATGAGCAGGTCGATGAAGGTATACTGATCGCGCTTGTCGAGATCGGAAAAGATGATCTTGCCCTGCGGTACCTTCAACCCTTCGACCTCACCGCTGGTAAGGTCGATGTTGAAATGCTTGTGATCGAAGCGCGCCGTCGCCGATACCTTGCGCGCCTTCGGCATCGGCGACAGATAGTCGATGCTGGCACTTTCCAGTGTCATGACGCCATCGACCCGGGTGATGTTCAGACTGGCCGGATCATTGACTAGCAGATCGAAGGTGGCCTCGACGCGGCGCATCGTCCCGTCCGCCATATGGGCAGTCACCCAGTTGCGGGCGTCGTCGCCCCAACCTGCTGGCCAGTACCGTTTGGCCTCGCTGACCGGCACATCGTGGATCGCGATGCGGCCGCCGACCTTGGCCTTGCCGCGCAACCCGTCGGCCTGCACCGCCATGTCGACGCGCGGCCCGCCCAGATCGAGCTTGAACGCACTGACCGCCAACCGGTCCCCGGCCACGTCATAAGTACCTTGCACCAGCACCGAACGGATCGGCGAGCGGTGTTGGCGCGATCCGGGCACAAGGATCTCTGCACCGCCGGCAAAGTCGAGAGTAGCCGTATCGACGACGATCCGTTCGAAGTGGCCCTCGACCCGACCGCGCAAGGCCGCCGCCTTGACCGGCACGGGAGCCGCAGCCGCCCACGGCGGCGCCAATTGGCCGGCGGCGCCAGTGATGTCGAAGCCGATGCCATCCAGCACGCCGGCATCGACACTGGCCGTCAGCGTCCCGCTGAACGGTACCGCGAGGGCGGCGAGCGGAGCCGCCTCGATAGCCACCGCCGTCAACTGAGCCAGCACCACATCGACAAGGTCGACGGCCAGATCGACGCGCGTGGCCCGGGGCTGGCGGGTGAATGCCACCGTCATCCGCCCCTGGCCATCGCCCCCGGCCAGGCGCAAATCGGCCTCGCCGTCCCAGGCGCCTGCGGCGTTGAGATCGGCCTGGGCGGCAAACGATCGAAAAGCAAAACGAGTGCTACCCTGTCCAACCAACGCCAAGCTGCCCTCTCCGGCCTGGACATCGAGGCGCGCCAGCTTGAGCGTGCCGTCAAGATCGGCGATGACCGACAGCGTTCCGCTGGCGCGAAAATCGGCAGCGCTCAATACGTTAAGCGGCGGCACGGCCCGACCCAGGGCGCCTGGATCGATATCGGTAAAGCGGGCGCTCACCGTTATCGGCTCTTCATCGGGTCGATAGGCAGCTGTGACCTGCAGGATGGCAGCAGAGCCTTCCAAGGGTAATGCGATCTGCCCCGAAGCGCCAAGACCGCCGGCCGTCCGGTTGATCTCCAGGCGCGGCATCGGGATGTCCAGCCGCCAATCTTCCGCCTCGTCCAACAACGTCAGGTTGGCATCGACGATAGCCAACCGGTTCAGATAGCTAAGCGGTTGGTCCGGATCCGACGTGGGCGCGCTCAAAATAGCGGCAGCGCGCGTCACCAAGCCTTCACTGTCGCCACCGCTAAGCCCCAAGACGAAGCGACCGTCAGGACGCCTGGCTAGGCGCAGACTGGGTCTGTGGATCTCGATGGAGCGCGGCGCCACCACGCCACGCAACAAGGCACGGGCGCTGAATGACACCGCCAATTCCGGGACCGCCGCCAGGGTGTCGCCTTGCGCCGTTACCACCTGGACATTGCGCACGCGAACGTCAACGTTGCGCTCCCAACCCGCCCAGATCAGCACCGTCTCGCCGACGGTAACACGATACGGCGCGTCATCCGCATTGAGCGCGGACTCGATGGACGCATCGAGAAAATCGATGGCAACCGGGCCTGCGTTCAGGCGCCACACCAAGAAAACCAGGGCCAAGGCAAGACCAGTGCAGAGCCCGGCGAAGATTTGCAGAAGTACTCTATACGTGCGCCGGATCACTGCGTGTTGTCTCGCTCCCAGGGTTGCTTGACCCCGCCGGCAGGTTCACACAGTCTGCTGCGGGCGGAACGCAAACCATGAACCCTGTGAATTTTCAATTTCATCCGGAAAAGCTGCCTTTCGTCGCCGATCCTGGTCGCGCCATGGTGGGAATGGAGCGTCTGCATGAATCGGCGGCGGGGCTCGCCGACCCTGAACTGTCCGCCTGGGTTCAAGGTATAGCCGCTGAGACCGAGACCGGGCAACTCCTGCACGCGGTTTTCGGCAACAGCGCCTATCTCGTTCAATGCGCCGCCAGCGACCCCGAAGGCTTGCGCCAGATCATCCAGGAATCCCCCGACACGGCGGTGCGCAAGGCTCTGGCCACCCTGCCCGATCCCGCCGATGTCACTGACGACACCAAACAACTGTCGCGCTTGCTGCGCGTCGCCAAACGGCGGGTCGCCATGGCCGTCGCCATTGCCGACATTTCCGGTATCTGGCCGCTGGAACGGGTTACCGGCGTGCTCAGCGAATTCGCCGCCGCGGCGCTGGATGCCGCCTGCCGTCACCTGCTGCGCGAGCGCTCCCGGGCCGGCGCCTTCGAACTGGCCAACACCGACGATCCCTTGCTCGGCTCGGGCCTCATCGTCATCGGCATGGGTAAGCTGGGTGCCCACGAACTCAATTATTCCAGCGATATCGATCTGATCGTGCTCTACGACGCCGAAAACATACGCACCGCTGATCCGGACTCCTTGCAGGGCCATTTTGTTCGCCTGACCCGCGGTCTGGTACGCCTGATCGACGAACGCACGGCCGACGGCTATGTCTTTCGCGTCGATTTGCGCCTGCGTCCCGATCCGGGGTCGACGCCGCCGGCCCTCTCGCTTCTCGCCGCCGAATCCTATTACGAAAGCCTGGGCCAGAACTGGGAACGCGCTGCCATGATCAAGGCGCGCCCCGTGGCCGGCGACAAGCTGGCCGGGCAAGCTTTCATCGACATGCTGCGTCCCTTCGTCTGGCGCCGCAACTTGGACTTCGCCGCCATCCAGGATGTCCATTCGATCAAACGCCAGATCAACGCCCACCGCGGCGGCGGCGTCATCGCGATCAAGGGCCACAACATCAAGCTCGGCCGGGGCGGCATCCGCGAGATCGAATTTTTCGCGCAAACCCAGCAGCTCATCTGGGGCGGCCGTGTGCCATCGGTGCGCGCTTCGGGCACCGAGTCGGCATTGACGGCGTTGTGCCAACTGGGTCCGGTCAGCGTGCAGGCCCGCGACGATCTGATTGGCGCCTATCGCTTTCTGCGCCAGCTCGAACACCGGCTGCAGATGCGCGCCGACGAACAGACCCAGACGATGCCGAGGGACGATGCCGGCATCGCCGCACTCGCCGCCTTCATGGGTTACGCCACGGCCGACGCCTTCACGACCGATCTGCTCGACCATCTTCGCCGCGTCGAATCCCACTATGCCGCCTTGTTCGAAGACGCCCCGGCCCTCGGCGCGGCGGACGGTGTCACCGGCAATCTGGTCTTCACCGGTGGCGATTCGGACCCGGACACGCTGGCGACCATCCGACGCCTCGGCTTCGACAATCCCCAGGCCATCGATTCGGCGGTGCGCGGTTGGCACCATGGCCGGTTCCGGGCCATGCGCAGCACGCGGGCGCGCGAACTGCTGACGGAATTGACGCCGCGCCTGTTGTCGGCTCTGGCCCACACCGCCGAACCCGATAGCGCCTTCCTCCGCTTCGACGAATTCCTGTCGCGGTTGCCGGCTGGTATCCAGCTGTTCTCGATGTTCCACTCCCACCCGGAACTGTTCGACTTAGTCGCCGAAATCATGGGCGAGGCGCCGCGCCTGGCCGAACATCTGGCGCGCCGGCCGCACCTGCTCGACAGCGTGCTGACCGCCGATTTCTTCAACCCCCTGCCCGGCCGCGACGAGCTTGGCCGCGAACTCGATGACCTGCTAGCCGGCGCCGATCACATCGAGGCCGTCATGGATGCCTGCCGCCGCTGGGCCGGCGACCGGCGGTTTCAGGTCGGCGTGCAGCGTTTGCGCGGCTTGCTGCCAACCCAGGACATCGCCCGCGCTTTGAGCGCCATTGCCGACGTGGCGCTGGACCGTCTGCTGCCCAAGGTCGCCCTCGATTTCGCTGGCGCGCACGGCCACTTGCCCGGCGGCGAGATGGTCATCCTCGCCATGGGCAAGCTGGGCAGCGAAGAGCTGACCCCGACCTCCGATCTCGACCTGATCTTTATCTATATCTATCCCGCGGGCTGCGAGGAATCGGATGGCCGGAGGCCATTGGCGGCCACCCAGTATTTCGCCCGCCTCGGCCAGCGGCTGATCGGCGCCCTGACCGCCCAAACGACCGAGGGCCGGCTCTACGAGATCGATCTGCGCCTGCGCCCGTCCGGACATGCCGGCCCGCTGGCCATTAGCCTGGCGGCATGGCGCAAGTATCAGTTCGAGAACGCCTGGACGTGGGAGCATATGGCGCTGACCCGCGCCCGGCCGGTCGCCGGTCCGGCGCACCTGCGCGACACCGTCGCGGTCCTGGTGCGCGAGATCCTGACGCGGCGACGCGACCCGGACGTTTTGGCCATCGACGTCGCCGACATGCGCGAGCGCATGCTTAAGGAACGCGGCACCGAGGTAGCCTGGGACATCAAGGACGTGCGCGGCGGACTGGTCGACGTCGAATTCATCGCCCAATACCTGCAACTGCGCCATGCCCACGAACACCCGCACATCCTCGCCACCGCCACCCGCGCGGCGCTTCGCCGGGTGACCGAAGCCCACCTGATCGCCACTGTCGACGGCGAGCGGTTGATCGCCGCACTCGATCTTTGGCATGCCATCCAAGGCCTGTTGCGCCTGTTCATGGAAGCGCCGCCAGCAGCCGACAGCGAGATAACCTTTCCCGCCAAGCTGCGCGAAGAATTGGCCCGCGCCGGCAACGCCGTTGACTTCGACGACCTCAAGGAGAAAATGCGCTCGGCACGCACGGCGGTCATCGATATCTTCGATCGCCTGATCGTCCGGCCCGCGGCCCAAGCCCGCGAAAGACGGCCGGACGAACGGCAGCCCGCCGGCGCGCCACCATCGATGGGAGAGGACAGGACATGAGCATCGGCCCCGGCGACAAGGCCCCCGACTTCGATCTGCCGACCGACGGCGGCGGACGGTTGTCGATGACGTCCCTGAAGGGCCGCAAGGTCGTGCTGTACTTCTATCCGAAGGACGACACCACCGGCTGCACCAAGGAAGCCATCGCCTTCGGCGAGGCCATGAAGCAACTGGAAAAACTGGGCGCCACCGTGATCGGCATCTCACGCGACAGCGTCGCCAGCCACGACAAGTTCAAGGCCAAATACGATCTGCCTTTCGCGCTGGTTTCCGACGCCGATGGCACCCTGTGCCAGGCCTATGGCGTGTGGGTGGAAAAAAGTATGTATGGCCGCAAGTACATGGGTATCGACCGTTCGACCTATGTGATCGATGCCAAGGGCGTGGTGCGCCACGCCTGGCGCAAGGTCAAGGTTCCGGGCCACGTCGACGAGGTGATGGCGGCGGTGAAGGTTCTATAGCGCACGGTTCATCTGGCGAATGATTCAGTACGGAGAGTGACATGGCCCAAGACGATCTGGACGATGCCGAAGATTCAGGCGCACGCGCTGCCCAGGGCGCCGCGGGCGGCGGCGACCAACCCTCGGGCAAATCGAAATGGATGGCCCTCATCCTGCCAGCGGTGACGCTGATCGTCGGGCTCGTCATCGGTGGTGGCAGCGGCTATCTCGCCAGCGGCTACCTGGGCAGCGGCGCCGTTGCCGCGCCGGAGGCCCATTCCGCCGCAGCCGCGCCGGTCGACGATAAGAAGACCCCCTCCGTCTACATCAACCTGCCGAAGGTTCAGGTCAATCTGGCTTCCGACCGCTGCCGGGGCCTGTACCTGCGCCTGGAACTGGCCGCCGAAGTCGGCGGCGAGGAAGCCGCCGCCGCCACGCGTTCCGCCCAGGCCATCATTACCGACCGAGTCACTGCCTTCATCCGCAGCCAGACCAAGGACAATATCGATGGCCGCGCCGGCACCGACCGGTTCCGCGCCAACGTCATCGCCATCGCCATCGCCAACGACGCCATCCAACCGCATCAGGCGCGCAACGTCCTGTTTCGGGAATTCCTGGTGCAATAACCGACAGGACTAAGGGGCGATGGCCGTGTCCCCGTCGGCGCCCTTGACGCGCTGAGCCAGCGAGGCGGCCATGAAGGCGTCGAGATCGCCGTCGAGCACGCCCTGGGTGTCGCTGGTCTCGATGCCGGTGCGCAGGTCTTTTACCATCTGATAGGGCTGCAGCACGTAGGAGCGGATCTGGTGGCCCCAGCCGATGTCGGTCTTGGCGTCGTGCTGGGCCTGGACCTTGGCCTCGCGCTTCTGCAGTTCCATTTCGTAGATGCGCGCCTTCAGCATCTCCATGGCGGTGGCCCGGTTGCGGTGCTGCGAGCGGTCGTTCTGGCACTGCACGACGATGCCGGTCGGCAGATGGGTGATGCGCACGGCGCTGTCGGTGCGGTTGACGTGCTGGCCGCCGGCGCCCGACGCCCGATAGGTATCGACCTTCAGGTCCTTGTCCTGGATGTCGACGACGATGCGGTCGTCGATCACCGGATAGACCCCGACCGAGGAAAAGCTGGTGTGGCGGCGCGCCGCCGAATCGTAGGGCGAGATGCGCACCAGACGGTGCACGCCCGACTCGCTCTTCAGCCAGCCGTAGGCGTTGTCGCCGGTGAACTTGACCGTCGCCGATTTGATGCCGGCGCTATCGCCTTCGCTTTCTTCCAGGTATTCCACCTTGTAGCCATGCTGTTCGCCCCAGCGCATGTACATGCGCAGCAGCATTTCCGCCCAGTCCTGCGCCTCGGTGCCGCCGGCCCCGGCGTGAACCTCGAGATAGCAATCGTTGGCATCGGCCTCGCCCGACAGCAAGGTCATGAGTTCGGCCTTGGCGGCGCGGTCGCGCAAGGCTTCCAGGGCGGCCGTCGCCTCGGCGACGATGCCAGGATCGCCCTCCGCCTCGCCCATGGCGATCAGCTCGGCGTTGTCGGCAAGCTCGGTGGAGATGACATCGACATCGCCGATGGCGCCTTCCAGCTGGGTCCGCTCGCGCATCAGCGCTTGCGCCGCCTCCGGCTTGTTCCAGAGGTTGGGGTCTTCGGATTGGGCGTTCAGTTCCGCCAAGCGGAGGATGGCGTTATCGTAGTCAAAGATGCCTCCTTAGCAGTTCCAGCGACTGCTTGATCTGGGCGATGACGGCATCGGTCTCGGCGGCCATGGACGATCTCCTGCGGCGGCAGTGCCCGCGGCGGGTATGTAGCGGTAAACGGCTGCTTCCTCAAGCCGTCGCCGGCAGTATCGGCGGGCGTCGCCATGGGCTATAACCGCCGAAGCGCGGAGCGGCAAACCGCCCGTGCCCGGGAGACCAAGCAACAATCCAAGCCCAGACGCATGAGGATACGCCCATGAGCAAACGACCCAAAACGGCGGCCGTCGCCCCCGAGGATGCTGGCGAAGACACCTTCCAGTGCCTGCATGAAATCATCACCGAGGCGCGCAAGCGCCTGCACCCGCAGCATTGGGACTATCTGATGGGCGGCACCGGGACCGAAACGACCTTGAAGCGCAACCGCCTGGCCATCGATTCGCTGGCGTTGCGCTCGCGCGTGCTGCGCGACGTCACCAAGGTGGACGCCACTTGGACCGTGCTCGGGCGCAAGGTGCGCCTGCCGGTGCTGCTGGCCCCGATCGGCGGCGTCGAGGCCTTCGATCCCGATGGCGCGGCGGCG
>CAMCUA010000084.1 GCA_945878455.1 Asaia bogorensis
AGCCTCGGTTACCGGCCACCGGCCCCGGAAACCGCGACGCCGCCATTGCCGCCTTCCGGTTCCGCTTCGCTCCACCTACAGCCGGCAATGGCCAGGGAGGAAGCAATGCACTAACATTCAACCCGGACCACCTAATGGGGGCCGATCAAACCACGACCTCGCCGACGAAACCATCAGCTTCCGCCATCAGGACGACATGCACCTTGCCGTCGAGCCCGATTTCGATGCCGACCTGCGTGCCGCGGATACCGATGGTCGCCACCGGTGTGTCGATATGCATGGCATCGGGGTCAGTTTTGGCGATCCGCCCGCTAAGAAATGTAAAGATGCCCTGAACCACCGACAGAGCCAGGGAGCCCTCTTGCGTAGCAGGGTCGCAAATCATCTCGTCGAGGACCATGCGGCCGTTCGCACCGATGGAAAGCGCCGTTTCGTCGGCAAGCACAATGCCGATGGCACCATCGGCGGCGGTCTCGAGAAGATCGCCCTGAAAAACCGGATCGCCAGAGCGCAGCACGACTCGCGTGCCATCGACTCGTACCGCGACAGCGGTCCCAGAGACGTTCTGCACAGAACCAATCGATTCGGCCGTAGCGGTAGGACCGAGCTGCGCCACCTGCCCAGGAGCTTTGGGTCCGGCCAGATGGCTGGCCAATTCGCCCGACATGCGACTGCCGTCCAACGAAACCAATTCCGCCGGGCTTTCTTGGGCGAAGTAGCCCCGCACCACCATCAATTCGCCATTGGGTCCACTGATCGAAAGGCTGCTGCCGATCCGATCGAAGTTGGCCGTGTTGAGGGAAAGCCCTTCAGGTAGCTGAATAGCGCCGTCGCCGACTTCCACGACGTGACCCGGCACGTCCTGTCCGGCGAGTTCGTGCCGGATGGCGTTCTGGACGATGGTGGCCATAACTCGGTCTCCTGAGCGCTACTCGATGATATCCCAAGGTCGCGAAAACAACAGGATAGAAGCACTTTGGGGCGGTGCCCTTCAGTCCGGTTGTCCTGCTAGTCCTTTAGATGTCGCTCCGCATGCTGCCCGTAGATACCCACAATTTATTGCGAAAACATAACGAAACACAGCAGATTTGGCTGTGACCCGTGTCACTGGTTGGCTTAAACCCGCTATTGCCTCATGCCGACCGCACATGCCACATGTGGGCGCCACGTGCGCCGCATGCTATCAACAATCTCCACAGGCACCCGATTGAAACGGTTATTCTCTCCCATTCATCGCGACGGTTGGTCCTTCATTGCGATTTTTGCAACGATAGCCCTCGGCCTGGCCTACGTCGCCACCCCGCTCGGGGTTGTCGGGGGCCTTCTTACAGCTTGGTGCATCTACTTCTTTCGCGATCCGACGCGCATCACCCCCCAGCGGACTGGGCTGATGGTCAGCCCGGCCGATGGTGTGGTGCAGTTGATCGATCAGGCAGCACCTCCGGCGGAACTGGAAATGGGCACCGTTCCGCGCCCTCGCGTTGCGATTTTCATGAATGTTTTCAATGTGCACGTCAATCGCATCCCGTTGGATGGACAGATCGAAAAACTGGCTTATCGCCCGGGTCGCTTCTTCGATGCCTCGCTCGACAAAGCCAGCGAACACAACGAGCGGCAAGCTGTCCGCCTCGGCTTGGAAAACGGCCAGGATATGGCCGTGGTGCAAATCGCAGGCTTGATCGCTCGGCGCATCCGCTGCGACATTAAGGAAGGCCAAGCCGTGCGTACTGGGGAGCGTTTCGGCCTTATTCGCTTCGGTAGCCGTGTCGATTGCTATCTTCCCGTCGGCGCGCACCCCCTTGTCGCCATCGGGCAGTGCGCCGTTGCGGGTGAAACCGTGATTGCCGATCTCCGCAGCGACGAGCCTCAACGCTTCGGCCAAGCACAATAGCGAGCCCGCCATGAGTGAAATCCGCCGCGTCCGCCTGAAGGGTCTGCCATTCAATAGGATGATCCCTAACATCTTGACGTTATTGGCATTATGCGCCGGTTTGACGGCGCTGCGATTTGGCCTTCAAGAGCGCTGGGAACATGCCCTTCTGGCAATTTTGGTGGCTGCCATCCTGGATGGGCTCGACGGTCGCATCGCTAGGATTCTCAAAGGTGCGAGCAAGTTTGGTGCAGAACTCGACTCCCTGTCGGACTTCGTTTGTTTTGGCGTGGCCCCTGCCCTGTTGCTCTATCTCTGGACTCTGCAAGGCGCCGGCCAGATGGGTTGGATGCTGAGTCTGCTTTTCAGCGTCTGCGGCGCCTTACGTCTGGCGCGTTTCAATACCAATCTTGACGTGCCGCCACCGCCATGGTCGCGCAACTACTTCACCGGCGTTCCTGCCCCTGCGGGTGGCTGCTTGGCTCTGATGCCGATGGCTTTGACGTTTCAATTCGGCGATGGGTTCTTTCGAGAGCCGGCATTTGTCGGCACGCTGATCTTCATCATTGCCCTGTTGATGGTCAGCCGCGTGCCGACCTACTCGGGGAAGCGCATCCGCATCGAACATCGCTGGATTTTGCCGACCATGTTGTTGGTGGGACTGCTAGCGGCCGCCTTTGTCAGCGCGCCTTGGATGACCTTGTGGCTGGTGGCAGTCATCTATGTAGCCAGCATTCCGTTCAGTATTCGTTCCTACCGTCAGCAGAAGGCTGAGGCAGAGCGCCAGACACCGGATTCCCTGCCAGAAGCAAGCGCCTAACGTTCTGCGTCGACCGGACGCCGTCAGGCGTCAGAGCGCACATCTTCGAAAAAGTCGCGAATCCGCGTCCAATAGGGCCCGCTAGCTACCGGGTCCTGGCTTTGGGCAGCGTCGGCCCTACCATCGGCGGCACCACGGCGACAAGCCGGCGATGACAGGATCGATGCGATCAATCGATCGCTCCGCCGCAGGCCTTCAGTCCCGCAAAGACGGATGGCTTCTAATAAAATAGGGGTCTGAAACGCCGTCGAGAACTCCACGCCTTCGTCTTTGGCAACGCGCCGGGCGACTTCAAATAGATATCCAACATAATAATGGGTGTATTTATCGTTGCCGCGCCGCAACTTGGTCGCATCCAGCGTTTCCCGACAATGATCGATGAGAAAGCAAATTTTTTCCACGCCACAGAGCATGCCGTCTCCCGATGGATGCTCCATGGGCCGTTCCTGGCGACCGCGTTGCAGGGCGGCGGCAAGCAAGATGGCTATCGCCAGCACAACGGCGAGGGACAATAAGATTACCGGATCCATGCCCGCCTCTCCCGATTACCGTTGGTGTGGACTTTGGAGCGATCCCGGCGCATAGCCCTATCTAACGGCATGACCTGTGCAGACTTCAAGACGTAACCGGGTCGATCGTCTATACTGGTTCTCCAAGGGGCGAAGGCTTGACGATGGGTTGCAGCGATACCATCGTTTGGGAATGCCGCTGACACCTATCATGAGAATGAAACGTCCATGTCGATGATCGATCCTTTTGGCCGTTCCGTCACCTATTTGCGGGTGTCCGTAACCGACCGCTGCGATTTCCGCTGTGTTTATTGCATGACGGAAAATATGACCTTTCTGCCCAAGGCCGACCTGTTGACGCTCGAGGAACTCGATCGGGTTTGTAGCGCGTTCGTGCGCAAAGGCGTGCGCAAATTGCGGCTGACCGGGGGCGAGCCCCTGGTGCGACGCGACGTCATCGGGCTGTTTCAGGGTCTCGGCCGTCATCTGGGCCAAGGTACGCTCGACGAGCTGACCTTGACCACCAACGGCAGTCAGTTGGACCGTTTCGCCGTCGGACTTTACCAGGCCGGAGTCCGTCGCCTCAACGTTTCGCTCGATACGCTCGATGCCGAGCGCTTCCTGCGCATTACGCGCTGGGGCAAGCTGGCACAGGTCATGTCCGGTATCCGTGCTGCGAAAGAGGCGGGGCTTAAGATCAAGATCAATACCGTGGCCTTGAAGGGCGTCAATCAGGACGAATACCACGACCTGGTCGCCTGGTGTGGCGAACAGGGCCACGACCTCACCTTCATCGAGACCATGCCGATGGGCGAGATCGAGGAAGACCGCATGGATCAATACCTGCCCCTAACCGAGGTACGCAGCGACCTGGAGCGCCGCTGGTCCCTTGTCGACACGGGCGAGACAACCGGTGGCCCGGCCCGCTATGTCCGGGTCCAGGAAACCCGACAACGCATCGGTTTCATTACACCACATACCCATAATTTCTGCGAGTTGTGCAATCGGGTGCGGCTGACCGGCACGGGTACCCTGTACATGTGTCTAGGCCAGCACGATAAAGCCGACCTGCGGACTCCCCTGCGGGTCAGTTCGGACGATGGTGCCTTGGAGGCCGCCATTGATGAAGCGATCGGACGCAAGCCCAAGGGCCACGATTTCATCATGGAACGCGGCCGAACCGCTGCCGTCGAGCGTCACATGAGCGTCACTGGCGGCTAAGTCCTCCGTTGCAGTGGCGTCGCGGCGCGGCGTCGTTATACTCGGGCACCGATTCCGGCCAGGACCATCCATGCGCTTCCGCTCCATCGCCTTCCTCGCCGCCGGCACGCCGGAGGCGAGCCAAGCCCGCCAACGTCTGACCCAACGCTACGGTTCCGTTTCGCCCGAAGAGGCGGATGTCGTGGTGGCCTTGGGCGGCGACGGATTCATGCTGCATACCTTGCACCACTTCATGGGACGGAACGTGCCGATCTATGGCATGAACCGTGGCACCGTCGGCTTCCTGATGAACGACTATCGCGAGGATGACCTGCCCCAGCGGCTTGAGCGAGCGCAGTCGGTTGCCCTGCATCCCTTGCGCATGATCGCCGTCGACGTGCGCGGCAACGAGTCTCAGACGCTCGCCATCAACGAAGTATCGTTGCTGCGCCAGACCCATTTGGCAGCCAAAATTCGCATTTTGATCGATGGCGTCGTCCGCCTGGATGAGATGATCTGCGATGGCGTCCTGGTTGCAACACCGGCCGGCAGCACGGCTTACAATCTTTCTGCTTATGGACCGATTATCCCTGTCGGTGCCGGCCTCTTGGCGCTGACGCCGATCAGTGTCTTCAGGCCGCGTCGCTGGCGCGGTGCCCTGTTGCCGCATCATGCCAATGTGCGCCTCGAAATCCTTCATGCGGAAGAACGCCCCGTCAGTGCCGTTGCTGATTCCTCAGAGGTTCGCGACGTCGCGTCAGTCAGCATCAGCGAGGACCGCAGCCTATCGCCGACCCTGCTCTATGACCCCGAACACAACCTGGAAGAACGGATCATCAAAGAACAGTTCCAACCATGATGAGCCGACCCGCTTGGTTGAAGGCTCCCGACTGGTTGATTCCCGCAGCGATTGCTCTGTCCCTAGGCCTGGTCGGCGGTAAGCTGTTCACCATTATCAACGCGCCGATGCCCTGGATCCTCGGCGCCATGTTTACCAACATGGTCGCCGCCATGTCCGGCATCAAAGCGCGAGTTCCCCCGCTGCTCCTGATGGTCATGATGGGCGTGCTCGGCGTCATGAGCGGATCGAGCTTTGGGCCAGAATTCCTGGCACGCATTCCACAATGGTTTGTCAGTCTGTTCGTCGTTGTCGTTTTTGTTTTCTCCGTTGCCGTTGTCACCTATTATATGCTGCGCCGCGTGTTCGGCTATTCGATGCTCAACGCCTATTTTTGTTCCTCGCCAGGTGGGCTGACGATGATGTCCATCATCGGGCAGTCCATGGGTGGCGATGTCCGCGATATCGCCCTGGTGCACAGCACGCGCCTGGCCCTGACCCTCGCCGCCCTCGGCTTGTGGCTGGCCTTTACCGGCCATCCCCCCGTCGATGCTATGGCGGCGCCTGCCGGCGGCTACAGCATTCAGGTCGTGGACGCGCTGATTCTCGTCGGTTGCATGGTGGCCGGTCTCTGGATGGCCGAGCGCCTACGCATGGACGGTGGCCATTTCATCGCGCCGATGATCCTCAGCGCCGCTGTTCACATGGCCGGCTTCTCCGAAGCCACCACACCGAGCTTTTTGGCTGCTGTCGCCCAGGTTACCCTCGGCTCGAACATCGGCACGCGGTTCGGCAATACCAGCATCCGGCGGGTCTTCGATACCATTGGCATCGGCGCGGTAACCGCGGTTATTTCGTTGGGTCTGGCCGCCGCCATAACAGCGACCCTGTCGGCACCGCTCGAGGTCGAAGCCGCCGCATTGCTGATTTCCTTGGCCCCCGCCGGCTTTCCGATGATGGTCCTGGTTGCCGTGGCGCTCAATTTGGATATCGCCTTCGTAACCATTCACCAGTTGGCCCGCGTCATCATTGTCGTTGTTGTCGGGCCAGGACTGATCCGCTACATCGCCCATAAGTCCGGGCTGAAACTGCGCGAACAGAGCTTCGACGGATAGGTCGGATTAGCGATGATCGATGCCGACGGCCTCCGCCACTGTGCCAAATCCATCCCGGTGTAGCAGGACGGCGAGCTCCCGCCTGATCCTGTCGGCAAGATGCGGGCCTTCATAGATCATGGCGCTGTAAAACTGCACCAGCGAGGCGCCGGCTCGTATCTTGGCGTAAGCGTCCGCCCCACATGAGACACCGCCAACGCCGATCAACGGCAACCGACCACCGGTCAACCGATACATCTCGGCAAGCACCGCCGTGGAGGGCTGCAGCAAGGGTGCGCCGCTGAGACCGCCAGCTTCGCCACGTTGCGCATCGGCGAGCGTCGCTGGGCGCATGATCGTGGTATTCGTGGCCATCAGGCCGTCGATGCCCGATGCCAGCGCCACCGCCGCAATATCGGCCAAGTCCTCGGGCACCAGATCGGGCGCGATCTTCACCAGCAAGGGTGGCTGACGTGGCAGGGAAGCCATCGCGCCACGGACACCATCGAGAAGGTCGGCCAACGCCTGGCGACTCTGCAATGCGCGCAGCCCCGGCGTATTGGGCGATGACACGTTGATCACCAGATAGTCCGCCACGCCGGCAAAGGCGCGCACCCCGGCGACATAGTCGGCCACGGCATCGGTGCTGTCCTTATTACGTCCTAGATTGACACCAAGGATGCCCGCTGCGGAACCACGGGAGCGCTGTAGGTTCCTTGCCACGGCTGCATGACCGGCACTGTTGAAACCCATGCGGTTGATTACAGCTCGGTCGACCTGCAGACGGAATAAGCGGGGACGCGGATTACCCGGCTGGGGGCGCGGTGTAACACTGCCGATTTCGACAAAACCGAATCCCATCGCGAGCATGCGGGTGGGCACCTCGCCGTCCTTATCGAACCCAGCGGCCATGCCTATCGGGTTGGGAAAGGTCTGACCGAAGACACGCGTATGGAGTATGGGATCGTCGAAGAAAGCTGCCTTCGGGACAATCCCGCATCGCAGCGCGTGAATGGCCATGGAATGAGCCGTTTCCGGATCGACACAGCCCAGCATGGGAGCCGCCAGGCGATAGAAACCAACCATGCTTCGGCCTTAGCCCTGCAGGGGCGGAATATGCGGTGGGAAAATATGCCGCCCATCGGCACCCAGCGGCAGGTCGGTCACCGCAATGACGGCATCGAACGGCATCGGACCATAGATATGCGGAAAGAGTTGGCCGCCCCGTGCCGGCTCCCAACGCAAGGCCTCGCCGACAAGGCCAGGATCGAGGGCGATCAGCACCAGTCCATCCTGGCCGGCACGGTGCTTGGCCGCGCTTGCGGCCAATTGTTCCGCGCCAGAAAGATGAATATAGCCGTCGGCAATGTCCTGGGGCGAGCCGATATAGCGGCCGGTGGCCTTGCCCCGCTCCCATTCCCCCCGACGGCAGATGTGATAGATGGAATCGCTACGCATAAGCCCAGGCTAGCGCATCGGGCGAAGGGATAACATAGCGCCAACCACCCGCTCCGGAATATTGGATACGCAACCGATAGCATGATAGCGTTCGGCCATGTCCCAACACGCTGCCGTGCTGTTCGCCAACGACGCCTTCTACTTGGCTTTTCGCGGCCGGGATTCGAAAGCCATGGACGACATTTGGGCGCGCCGTGAGCCCATCACCTGCATCCATCCCGGCTGGCATCCCTTGACCGGACGCGATGCGGTCATGGAGAGCTGGCGTTCGATCCTGGCCAATCCGGCAAGCCCCGAGATCCGCTGCGTCGGTGCCGAGGCGCATGTCGTCGAGGATGCGGCTTATGTGCTGTGCTACGAATCGATGCCCCAGGGTTCCCTGGTCGCCACCAATATTTTCGTTCGAGAAGGCAACGCTTGGCGCATGATCCACCACCAATCCGGGCCGTCTCCGGCACCGCCCCGCAGCGCGACATCATCCGACGACACACCCGAATCCCTGCAATAGCCTATCGGATATTTCATGCCATGCGAGGGATCGAGACATCGATGCGCCGACTGAAGATGACCATCGGCACCGTGGTCATTACGGCCAAACTGCGCGAAGCCAAGGCTCGCGCCGTTGTCGAAGCCGGAGAGTTAGCCTTCTGGACGGAAGGCGATTGCATCGCCATCGGATTTGTGCCAACGCCGATTGCTCGGGGATCGGAGATTCGACTTGCCGCGCCGACCCATATTTGGAATCGGGCGGTCGAAGATGTCCGTGCCTTGGCCGGAGTCCGCGACACCACCGCTTTTGCCATCGAACGGGCATAGTTGCTTTGTCCACGCCACAGCCTCGATGACCCCCAGCCCGCCCACCGACGCACCGGGCAGCCACCTCAGTGGCATCCTTTGGATGATCGCGGCGACGATGATGCTGAGCTGGGTCACGGTGATTTCGAAAACGCTGACCGCAACTCATCCCATCGAACAGGTCCTATGGGGCCGATTTTTTTTCCATACGCTGCTGTTGGTCGTGATTTTCCGCACACAGACCATGCAGCGATTGCAGACCCGGGCCTTGGCGCTGCAATCCGTGCGCTCGGTCATCATGCTGCTGCTGATGCTGTTCCTCTTCTTGTCGTTACAGCTGTTGCCGATTGCCAGCGCCATGGGCATCGTTTCGTTGTCGCCGATATTGGTCACGGTCATGGCCGTCTTCCTGCTGCGCGAAAAGGTCAGCGGCTGGTTATGGCTGGGAGTCTTCGGAGGATTTGCCGGGGCCATGATCATCATCCGCCCGGGCAGCGGCGTTATGACCTGGGTCGCCTTGGTACCCTTCGCTGCGGCTGTCATTCATGCCTCCTATCAGATAGCAACGCGCTACATGGCCGGACGTGACCCTGCCCTGACCACCGTCCTTTACACGCCGTTGGCCGGCACCCTTTACTACACTCTGATTCTGCCTTGGCATTGGTCACCGCTCGACGGCATCGAATGGTCGATCATGGCCGGCATGGGTCTGGTCGGCAGCGCTTCGCACTTCGCCATGATCAAGGCCTTTGAATCAGCCCCCGCCAGTGTCATCGCCCCCTACTATTACTTTATCCTGCTGTCGTCGGGGACAATGGGTTTCTTGTTCTTCGATGAGATTCCCGATCTCTGGACGTTCATCGGCGCTGCCGTCGTGGTGGGGAGCGGTTTGTTCATCTGGAATTTAGAACAGCGGCGGCGGGCCTGACGTCCCGCCTCAACCGATCCGCCCGACATCGACGGCGATGGTCTGGCCGGTGATGGCTGTATTCGTGCATAGAAACAACATGGCGTGTGCGATCTCGGATGGCTCGACGAGCCGGCCGAGCATGGTATTGGCCAAAGAGGCACGCTTGCGTTCTTCCGGCCAAGGATCCGTCCACGGCGATCTGGTCAAACCGGGGGCCACCGCGTTCACCCGGACCTCCGGGGCCAACGCGCGGGCCAGGTTGCGTGTCAAATTGATCAATCCGGCCTTGCTCGCACTATAGGCCAGGCTGCTGCCGGCGATGCCCAGTCCGGCGATCGAAGCTGTGTTGACGACAGAGCCGCGCGCCTGTTTCAACGCACCTGCTGCCGCCCGGGTACAGCGAAAGGGACCGATCAGGTTGGTGCCCAGGATCGTCTGCCAACGGTCCTCTGTCATGCTGTCGAAATCGGCGAATGGAATAGGCTCGATGCTGGCCGGTGTTCCGGCGTTGTTGATCAAGATGTCGAGGCCGCCCAAACGCGATATCGCCTCGTTCACCATGCCGGCCGCACCTTGGGAATCGGAAACGTCGCCTGCTACCGCGACGACACGGTGCCCTACCGATACCAACCGCTTGGCGGCGCTGGGCCCGCGTGGGTCATCGGGCAGATGGTTGAGTGCCACATCGGCACCGGCCGCCGCCAACAACTCGGCGACGGCAAGACCGATGCCGGATGCGCCACCCGTGACCAGAGCCTTTTTGCCCTTTAGATCGATCGTGATCACCGCTACCCCCCGTTCCCATGCCCTGTGCCAATACCTAGGTCCATTCCCTGGCATGGGATGGAGACGATTGCAATCAGTCACCGGTGGCGCTATGGCTGAACAATGGATCAGGACAGCCGCTCCATAACCGCGCGCGCGGCAGCTTACATTCGCGCCGCTCTGGTGTTCGCTACTGTTGCCGCGATTGCCGGCATCGTCAGCTTTTCTGAAGCCGTCGCCGCTGGCGGCGGTGCCTGGGAAAACCTCATGGCTGCGGCGGACGAAGCCTACGAGCGCGGCGACATGCCTGCCGCGGAGGCCAACACACAGGCCGCCATCGATCTTTCCAAGGACTTCGAGGAACGCGACCCGCGCCGCACGGTCGCCCGCAGCCACATGGCCGATCTGCAACGGGTGCAAGCGCGTTACGATCAAGCACGCCAAACCTATCAGGCAGTTCTCGCCGAGGAACGCCGCCTCCATGGACCCAACCATCGCTTCGTCGCCGCCGCCATCGTCAACTTGGCCAAAGTCTTTCGCGATGAAGGAAAGTTCAGCGAAGCGGAGAAGCTCTATCGCGAGGCGCTAGCCATCCGCTTGGCCGATCCCCGGCCAAGCCGGACACTGATTGCCATGAGCAATAACGGCCTCGCCACCATACTGCGTGCCCAAGGACGCTATGACGACGCCGAGTCCCTGCATCGGCAAGCGTTGGCAGACATCGAGCAGGTATTGGGAAAGGACCATCCTCAAACCGCCTATGTCCTCATCGATCTGGCCTTCCTGTTTTACGAGCAAGGCCGCTATCCGGATGCCGAACCCCTGTACCGCCGGGCTTTGGCCATTCGTGAAAAGGCCTTGGATGCCAACCATCCGGACGTCGCTGCTAGTTTGGGCTATATGGCCTTCGTGCTAAGCGCCCAAGGCAAGGGCGCCGAGGCCGATGGATATTCCCGTCGGGCACGCCAGGTGCTGTCGACCATTCCTGCCGCGCGCCGTCCTAACTGAGCATTCTCGGCATTGCGCGTGATCGATTCTCTCGTCCGCCGTTTTCGCCAAGGCACGGCGCTCGCGATGTTGATCGCGCTGGCCATGGCTGGCTGCAGCCCCAATTTGCTGTTCGACCCCCTCGACACGGCCCGCGAACTCGCCGCCAAGTCAGGATGGCGCGAAGTACGCCTCGACGGCACCTATTTCACCCTGGCCGCCTTCCATTCGCCGAACATAGCCCGCGCCGAAACGGTTCACATCTATATCGAAGGCGATGGCCGGGGCTGGCGTGGACGCACCGCACCACCCCGTGATCCGAGTCCGACCAATCCCCTTGGCTTTCATCTGGCCCTCGCCGATCCCGCTCCCGGCGTGCTCTATCTGGCCAGGCCCTGTCAGTATGTGCGCGGCAGCGAACTGAAGAATTGCGATCCTGCCTATTGGATGACTTATCGCTTCGCCCCGGAGGTCATCGCCGCGACGGACAAGGCCATCGATAGCTTCCTGGTCAGTCAGCCATCAACCGAGGTGCCGCGCCGATTGGTTATGTTTGGCTATTCAGGCGGTGGCGATGTCGCCGCCTTGATTGCCGCCCGCCGCCAGGACGTCGTCGCTCTGGTCACGGTGGCCTCGCCGCTCGATCATGCCGCCTGGACTCGGTGGCACGCCGTCGATCCCCTTTCGGCTTCGCTCAATCCGGCGGACTTCCCGGAATTGCGACGGATTCCACAGGTTCATTTCCTTGGAGGCCGGGACGAGACTGTACCCCCGGCCATCGTCCGTCCCTTCATCGCCCGGCAAGTGGGTCAAGGAGCGACCGTACAGACGTTCGAGATACCGGGCCACGATCACGAATGCTGTT
>CAMCUA010000085.1 GCA_945878455.1 Asaia bogorensis
CGGGTGACGGTCTCCAAGGTTCTGCCGTTGCGGTGCAATCCTTCGATCGCCTGGTCGATTTCGTCGAGGTAGGCTGGTGTCAGGCGATGCAGCCAGCAGGGGTTCGCTGCCATGTCGGAGCCCATCCAGGCGTTTTCATCGGCGATCGGGGTCGTCAGAATCCGCTTATCGGAAAAATCCATGGCTAACCTTCCAGAAAGCTATCTCGAAAAAGAACGTCCCCGCGTCAATGGGTCGGCGCGACGCCGACCGTGACCCGTTGCAGCAGACGCCGGTGCTTTGGCCATTGGTAGTCGATATGCGCGATATGCTGGACCGCGCAATTGTCCCACATCAGGATATCGCCCACCTGCCACTTGTGGGTATGGCAGAACCGGGTCTGGGGAATCATCTCGGTCAGTTCCCCGAGCAGCGGCAGCGCCTCGTCGTCCGGCATGCCGACGATGCTCTGGCACTCGCCCTTGACCACGTACAGCGCCTTGCGGCCCGTGCGCGGGTGGACCCGAACCAGCGGGTGAATGACGGCGGGACGATCACGCCGCATTTCCTGGGTGCGGGCGTCGTTGACGGTGTCGCCGCGGCGTCCGAAGACCTGATGCACCACCATCAATCCGTCGATCCTCCGCTTCGTCGATGCCGGCAGGGCTTCGTAGGCGGCGATGGCGCTGGCAAAGTCCGTTTCGCCCAGGGCTACGCCATTCTCGAATGGTATTTCGATGGCGTGGAGGACCGTGGCGCGCGGCGGCTTCTCCATGTAGGACATGTCGGTGTGCCACATGGTGCCGGCATGATCATGGCCGATCTTGCGGTCGCCCTCGCGGATATTGGTGACCAGCATGATCTCCGGGTAATCCGGATGGGCGAAGTGCTTCAGATAGTTGGGTTCCGGGGCGCCGAAACGGCTGGCGAACGCGACAAGCTGTCGTTCGTTCAACTGCTGCCCGCGCAACCAAATGACGGAATGTTCGTCGAAGGCGCTTTCCAGGGCGACGAACGTTGCGGCATCCATCGGCCGGGAGAGGTCGATGCCGCGCACCTCGGCACCCAGGGCATTGCCCGAAGGCATAATTTCGATGCTCATAAATCCTCCCTATGAGCGCCCAACGGCACTCCCTCGGCGTTGCGCCCGCTATGCTTTCGCGAGGTTAGTCGCCAACGAAACCTGGCAGAATTTCCGATTGACGATGCGTGCCATCTCTATTCACGATGTCTCCATTCTCAATCGAGATGGTAAATGAACGTTTGGGTGGCCGGCGATGCAGTTTGACCTGACGACACTGCGTGTCTTCCTAACCGTTGCGGAGGAGCAGAACATCGCCCATGCGGCAGAGCGGGAGCACATCGCTGCTTCGGCAATCTCCAAACGGATTGCCGATCTGGAGAGAGAACTCGATGTGCGCCTGTTCTTGCGGCATCGCGGGGGTGTTACGTTGACACCGGCCGGCCTAGCACTTGCCGACCAGGCGCGCAGCATGTTCACCATCACCGACCGCATCCGGACCGAGCTATCGACTTATGCTTCGGGTGCCAAAGGACATGTGCGATTGGCGGCTAATTCATCGTCGATCACGCAGTTCCTGGCCCCCGCGCTGGCGCGGTTTCTCAAATCGTATCCGGATGTGCGGGTCGAACTCTTGGAGCAGACAAGCGAGCGCACGATCCAGATGGTCGCCGATCGCGCCATCGATCTTGGCATCGTTGCCGGCGATGTCGATTTTCGCGGGATGGCGAGCGTTGAGTTCCGCCGCGACAGGTTGGCAATGATGGTTCAGCGGCACCATCCGCTGGCCCGCCACCGTCGCATTGCATTCGAAGAGACGCTTGAATTCGATCAGGTTGGTCTTGCGGCAGGGAGCACCATTCAGACAACGCTTTTCGAGGCTGCGCATAAGCTGAATCGAAGCCTCAAACTGAAGGTGCGCGCGGCGAGCTTCGATGTGCTGCGCAGATTGGTCGAAGCGGATATCGGGATCGCCTGTCTGCCTATCGGTTGTATCAAGCCCTATGTTCGCACCCACGGACTGGCCATCGTGCCGTTGACCGACCCTTGGGCCGACCGGCAACTTAAGGTCTGCGTCCGCGACTTTGCCGATTGCCCCGAACCTGCCCGTCGCTTTCTTTCCGCGATCGGCATATCTGCATGAAGTCCCGTGCTTGCGGCATGTCGGGCGAAATGGCTGCGGGGCGATACGCAGATGCGGGAAATCGGCAAACTGGGAAATCGACATTTGTTATTCACCCTGGCGTTGCCCGGAAAATGCCAGTTCCCTAAGAATGCAGGCTCGTAGGACCGTAAGGAGGAACAGCCATGCGCGTTGTGAAGCTGAAGGATATCCCCGAACAGGACCTGGGCGAGGCGACGCCGATTGCCGGATGGACCGGCGGTTCGGCACGGCGTACCCGGCAAACCATCATTCCCTCGGGGGAGTCGGAGAACTTCAACTGCAGTGTGGTCAACTTCGCCAGAGGTGCGACCACGGGTTGGCACATCCACGATTGCGACCAGATTTTAGTGGTCACCCACGGCGCTGGCATTGTCGCCACCGAGACCGAGGAGCGTGAGATCGCGGTCGGCGACGTCGTTCACATCAAGGCCGGCGAAAATCACTGGCACGGCGCGAAGGCCGATACCGTTATGGGCCACATCACCGTGACCCCTGTCGGCAGCAAGGTCATCAAGCCGTAGCGGCGTGACCGAATCGATTTTCGGTCGAGGGGGAAACGATTGACACGCGGACCGGCCGGACACTCGGCGGTGCAACAAATAGCCGTGACAGGTCCCGGCCGGGCATGAGATAGGTGGCAGGGTATTGTCCCTCCTCGCCATTTCCCGCCGGTGCCTTGTCCAGTCCGCTCCTGATCGCGCTTATCGCGATGTTCTTTCAGCAGTCGTTTACGGTGCTCTCTAAGGCCGTCGTGCCGCTGATTGCGCCGGCGGCCTTGCCGGAACTCGGTGCGCCAGCTGCCTATGTCGGCGTTTTCGTTAGCATTACCGCCATCGTCCAGATGTTCGTGAACATCGGCTGCGGCAATTTCATCCGGCGCTTTGGCGGATTGCGGGTCAGTCAGGCCGGATTGATCATGGTGCTGCTGGGCATGCTCTGTGGAGCCACGGGCATTCTTTGGATGTTCGTGCTTACCGCGGTGCTGGTCGCCTTGGGTACCGGCGCGGGGACGCCGGCCAGCTCGCATATTCTGTCGCGCTATTCGCCGCCCAAATTGATGCCGCTGGTGTTTTCGGCCAAGCAGACGTCGGTGCCCGTGGGACAGGCTATCAGCGGTGTGCTGATGCCGGTCTTCGTCGTGATGTTCGGTTGGCAAGGTTCGCTACTGGCCATCGGCGTGATGTGCGCCGTGTTTGCCTTGGTGCTGCAGCCGCTACGCGCCGAATTGGACCGGGACCGGATTCCGACCCAGCACCTGTCCTTGGGCGACATGAAGACGACCCTGCTGGTTGTCCTGCGCGAACGCGGGCTGCGCCGCCTGTCGATCGTCATGTTCGCTTTTGTCGGCCTGCAGACCGCCTATACCACCTTCATCGTGTTGTTTCTGACCGAGAAGTTGGATTTCACCTTGGCTGAGGCGAGCGGCGGCATGTTTGCCACCGCCATGACCGTTGCCATACCGACCCGTATCATCTGGGGTTATGTCGCCGGGACACGGATCGGTGCCTCGGTCGTCCTCGGCTTCTTAGCAATCGGCATGGCGGTGGGCACCGCGCTGACCGGCCTTTATGCCAAGGACTGGGCGAATTGGCAGCTGATCGCTGTATCGATCCTGGTGACCTCGACCGCGCTCGGCTGGCAAGGGGTGTTGCTGGCGGAGATTGCCCGCCACGCCCCGCCGGGGCAAATCGGTTCGGCGACCGGAGGCGTGCTGTCGTTCAGTTCGCTGGGCCAGGTCATCGTACCGCTGGTGTTCAGCGGTATCCTCGCGGCTACCCATAACTACAGCTACGGCTTCTATGTTACGGCCATCCCCGCCCTATTGGCGGGCGTCATGCTGTTCGTGGGCGGGGTGGATGGCTTCGGTGTCAGAGGCAGGCCGCCCGCGCGTTCGTGACCCCATCGGGCTTGATTCGGGGTATCGACCTGGCCCGGTCCGGCGTGTGATAAGATGGAGTCGGCTCTTTAATTTCCCCCAGTTCCCCGCGGTTGCCTTGACTCGTCCGCTCTTGATCGCGCTTGCCGCGATGTTCTTTCAGCAATCGTTTACCGTACTGTCGCAGACGATCATCCCGTTGATCGCGCCCGCAGCCTTGCCGTCGCTCGGTATCCCGGCGGCATACGTCGGCGTTTACGTCAGCATCGCGGCGGTGATGAAGACCATCGTCAATGCTGGCTGCGGCAACTTCATACGGCGGTTTGGCGGACTGCGGGTCAGTCAGGCCGGTATGGTCTTCATCCTCATCGGTTTGACCGCTGCCGCTTCCGGGATCGTTTGGGCCTTCATTTTCACGGCCTTGTGTATCGCGCTTGGGACGGCGGCAGGGACACCGGCCAGTTCGCATATCCTGCACCGCTATTCGCCGCCGAAGTACGCGCCGGTGGTGTTTTCGGCCAAGCAAACGGCCGTTCCCGTCGGTCTGGCCTTCGGCGGGCTGGCCATTCCCTTCCTGGTATCCCTGTTCGGATGGCAGGGCGCGTTGATTACGGTCGGCATCATGTGCGCCGTCTTTGCTCTGGTCCTGCAACCGCTCCGCTCCGAACTGGACCGTGACCGCGATCCGAACCAGAAGCTGTCCTTGGGCGACATCAAGAGCGTTTTTCTGTTCGTGCTGCGCCACCAAGGCCTGCGGCGTTTATCGATCACCATCTTCGCCTTCGTCGGTCTACAAACGACTTACCAGACCTATATGGTGCTGTTTCTGACCAATTCGCTGGAGTATTCCTATGCCGAGGCCGGTGGCGTCTTTGCCACGGCAATGGCCATCGCCATTCCAACGCGTATTTTGTGGGGTTATATCGCCAGCGCTTGGCTCAATCCCTCGATCGTGCTCGGGGGACTGGCCATTACCATGGCGGCGGGATCGGCGGCGACCGGTCTCTACACGACCGAATGGACATCGTGGCAGATCCTGGGTGTGGCCACCGTGGTCACCTCGACGGCGTTGGGCTGGCAAGGTGTGTTGCTGTCGGAGATCGCCCGTCTGGCGCCGCCCGGTCAGGTCGGGCCGGCGACAGGTGGCGTCCTGGCGTTCAGTTCTGTTGGCCAGGTCGTGCTGCCCCTGGTTTACAGCGGCTTGTTGGCGCTGACCGGCAGCTACAGCTATGGCTTCATGGCTGTGGCCATTCCCGCCCTGGCGGTCGGCGTCATGTTGTTCGTGGGCGGCGTTGAGGGGGCCCAGTCGACCGGCAAAGCGCGCCCGTCGGCGTAAATGCCAGCAGGACCCGCACCAGGTCCGCCGGCCATCATCAGATCGTTTCGGGGCCACTATCTATGACAATCGATCAAGCAGCGGGCGCGGCCACAACGCCTACCAAGCGTGGCCGACGAGGTATGGAAGCCTTCGCCGAGCGGGATTTCGGGCTGTATTGGTGGTCGCGTATCATCGATACCATCGGCATTGAGATGCTGGTGGTGACGGTCGGCTGGCAGGTTTACGGTTTAACCGGCGAAGCCCTCGACCTCGGGCTGGTGGGCCTGGCCCAGTTCGCGCCCTTCGCGCTGCTCTTTCTGGTCACCGGCATGGTCGCCGACCGCTTTCCCCGGGTGCGGGTGATGGCGCTCTGTGTCGCTATGCAGAACGTTTGCGCCATCAGCCTGTTCACGATGACGCAAACCGGCAATACGGATTTCGGGCTGATCCTGGCCGTCATCACATTGTTTGGCGTTTCGCGCTCGTTCCTGGGGCCCGTACAGCATGCCATCGTCATCATGCTGGTGCCGAGCGAGGTTTTTGCCAATGCCGCTATCTGGACGAATGTCGGCAATAAGGTATCGCGCATTGTCGGTCCGGCCTTTGGCGGATTTCTCATCGCCATTGGCGGCAGCTATGGCGAGGCGCTGGTCTATAGTGTGGCGACGGTACTATTGTTTGTGGCTTTATGCCTGATCCTGATGATCCGGCCACGGGCCCAGGCCATCAGCAGGGAACCCGTTTCCGTCGCCAGCGTTCTGGCCGGACTGTATTTCCTGTGGTCGCGCAAGGTGACATTCGCGGTCACCGCGCTCGATCTGTTCGCCGTCTTTCTTGGCGGCGGTGCCACAGCCTTGCTGCCGATTTTCGCCAAGGACGTGCTCGACGCCGGTCCGGACGGTTTCGGCATATTGCGCGCCGCTTTCATGGGAGGCGCCTTCCTTGGCGGCTTGATCCTGGCCCGGCTGCCAGTCAAGGGCCAGGCCGGTCTCATCTTGTTGGGTACCGCTGCTGTCTTCGGTTTGGGCGGCTTCATCTTCGGGATGTCGACCAACTTCTGGCTGTCGATGAGCATGTTGGCCGTGATGGGGGCCGCCGATATGGTTAGCGTCGTCATTCGCCAAGCGGTGGTGCAACTGATCACACCCGACGAGGTGCGTGGCCGGGTCAGCGCAGCGGTGAGCATGGTGATCGGCGCCTCCAACGACCTCGGGGCGCTGGAAGCCGGCATCACCGCTCACTGGTGGGGTGCTGTACCGGCGGTGATCATCGGCGGTGGGGCGACGGTGGGTGTCGCTCTGGCCTTCGGTTGGATGTTTCCGGCGCTGCGCCGGATTGACAGTTTGAACGCGGACAGACTGATCGAACAGTTCCAGGCACCGCACGATCGCCACGGCGTGCCAACCGCAGAAACCCATCGCCGCCACTAGCGCGGGAGGTCACCATGCCAATAGCCGCCATGTTTCAACGCTGTGCCACAGGATTCCGGGAGAACGGCTCTATGATAGGCAGGGATAATGTTCCGACTGCCGCGTTGGTTCGTCCATTGTGACGGAAGCCATGCCACGCCAGGGTCGCAGGGGGTTGGAAGCCTTTGCCGACCGCGATTTTGCGCTCTATTGGTGGGCGCGCATATGTGCCAGCCTGGGCACTGAAATGATGACCACGACGGTCGGATGGCAGGTCTACGGCCTGACGGGGCGGGCGCTTGACCTGGGCTTGATCGGCCTCGCGCAATTCGCTCCATTCGGGGTGCTGTTTCTGGTCACCGGCATGGTGGCAGACCGCGTTTCGCGGACAAAGATCCTGTCCTGTTGTATCGCCACACAGACGCTGACCGCCGCCGGATTCCTGATCATGACGGCAACTGGCAATCTGCAGCTTGGGTTCATTTTTGGGCTTCTTGTGCTGTTCGGCGTGGCACGTTCCTTTTTGACCCCGGTGCAGCAGTCGATCGTGCCCCTGTTGGTGCGTGCATCAGCCTTTCCCAACGCCATTGCCTGGAACAACATGGGCGGAAAGTTGTCGCGCATCGTTGGCCCGGCCTGTGCCGGTGTGATGATTGCCTATGGCGAATCCTCGGGGTGGGGCGAGGCGCTGGTTTATGCCCCGGTTACCGTTGTACTGGGTACGGCCCTGCTGCTCACGCTGTTTATCCGCACGCCCAGCCAAGTCATCAGCAAGGAACCCCTGTCGGTAAGCTCGCTGCTGGCCGGACTGCGGTTTATCGGTACGCGCAAGGTGCTGTTGGGCGCGACCCTGATGGATTTGTTCGCCGTGCTGTTCGGCGGCGCTGTCGCGCTGTTACCGATCTATGCCAAGGACATTCTGCAAGTCGGTCCCGAGGGTTTCGGCCTGTTGCGGGCTTCGTTCATGGGCGGGGCCTTTGCCAGCGGCCTGGTGCTGACCCGTATGCCGGTCACCCGCAATGCCGGTGCGGCACTGCTGGGCGCGGCGGCGATTTTCGGTCTTGCGGTGATGGTGTTCGGCGTCTCGACCTGGTTCTGGCTGTCGGCCTTGTCCTTGGCGGTCATGGGCGCGGCCGATGTGGTCAGCGTCTTTGTGCGCCACACCTTGGCCCAGCTGATCACGCCTGACGAAATGCGTGGCCGGGTCGGCGCGGCAGTCGGTGTCATGATCGGCGCCTCGAACGAACTGGGCGAATTCGAATCCGGCATCACCGCCCATTGGTGGGGGGCGGTGCCGGCGGTTATCATCGGCGGCGCCATGACCGTTGGCGTGGCGGCGGTTTGCGCCTGGGCCTGTCCGGCGTTGCGCAAGGTCGACACCTTGAATGCGGACGATCTGGTCCGGCGTTATCGCGGACCTCACGACAGGCACGGCCGGCCGTTGGAACCGCCACTTGGCTGAACGGTGCCAACAGGAAGCTTGAGGCAGGCGCCGATCCTGATATGAACGGTGCGCAATACGGTTCGCGGAATGAAACCGGTCGGAGCAAGTGGAGCAAGGACGACGGCGTGGGCGATCTCGATATCCCCTATCTTCGCGAGTTGGTTGTCTTTCTTGCCGCCGGTGGCCTTATCGTGCCGGTGTTCCATCGCCTGCGTATCAGCCCTGTACTCGGCTATTTGTTCATCGGTGCGCTAATCGGTCCCTATGGAGTGGTCTTGCTCATCGACGATATCGGCTGGCTGCGCTATGCGGTAATTGCCGATATCGAGGGCGTTCGGCACCTTGCCGAGTTCGGCGTCATCTTCTTGCTGTTCATGATCGGCCTGGAACTATCGCCGGAACGGCTATGGAGCATGCGCCGTTTGGTCTTCGGTTTGGGCAGCTTGCAGGTGGCCGTTACCGGCGTGATCATTGGCGTCGTTGCCTGGTCATTCGGTAATAGCCCGCATGCCGCCATCGTGCTCGGGGCCTGCCTGGCCCTGTCGTCCACCGCTATCGTCATGCAGCTGCTGACGGAGCATCGGCAATTGGGTACGCCACTGGGCCGCGCCTGCCTATCGGTGCTGCTGCTCCAGGATCTGGCAGTGGTTCCCATCCTTTTCATCGTCGGAATGTTCGGGGCCAAGCTCGAAGATGGCGTCGGTCCCGCCCTGCTCGAAGCGCTGGTCCGGGCCGTGGCGGTTATTGCCGCTATTTTTCTGATCGGGCGGTGGGGGTTGCGCCCGCTGTTCCGCATGGTCAGCCGCACGCACAGCCGCGAGACCTTCATGGCGGCGACGCTGTTGGTCGTGATCGGTGCCGCGGCATTGACCGGTGCGGCTGGCCTGTCGATGGCGCTCGGTGCCTTCATTGCCGGTTTACTGCTGGCGGAAACCGAATTTCGCCACGAAATCGAGGTCGATATCGAGCCTTTCAAGGGGTTGTTGCTCGGCCTGTTTTTCGTCTCTGTCGGCATGGGCACCGACTATCGGATTCTCGCTCACGATCCGGCTTGGCTGTTGGCTTCAGTCGCGGGCATGTTCGTTATTAAGGCGGCGATTGTCTTCATCCTCGGCCGTCTGTTCGGGCTGCCGACCGATGCTGCTATCGAGGCGGGTCTGCTGTTGGGTCAAGGCGGAGAGTTCGCCTTTGTCGTCGTGGGTTTGGCGCTCAGCCTGGGCGTTCTGGAGGAACCAGTCGGCCAATTCATGCTGGTGGCCACAGGGCTCAGCATGATGGCGACGCCGGTGGTTGCCTTTGGCGCCCGGCGGATATCGGCAGCCTGGCGACATCGTAACGCCATGGCCGCCGACGACACCGAACTGGCGAACCTCGACGGGATGGAAGACCATATTATCATCGTCGGGTTCGGGCGTATCGGACACACCCTGGCGGCGTTGTGCGAAGCTGAAGGATTGCCCTACGTCGCCCTCGATCTGGACCCGCGCAATGTCGCCGACGGTCAGCGCGATCAGCGTTTGGTCTATTTCGGCGATGCAACGCGGGCCGCCATGTTGCGCCGTGTCCACCTGGATACGGCGCGGGCGCTTGTCGTCACCATCGGCAACGACAAGGCCGCGGAAAAAGTGGTGCGGCTGGCCCGTGCCGGGCTAGCCGAGCTGCCGATATACGCGCGGGCTCGTACCGTCAGTCATGCCAGCCGCCTGCTCGGTCTCGGCGCCACGGATGCGGTGCCGGAAACAGTGGAAATGAGCTTGCAGCTGGGAGGGCGCATCCTGCTGGGTTGCGGCCTGTCGGCGGAGGTTGCGGCGCGGCGGCTCGACATGCAGCGCAGCGTCGAACTGGAAGGTATTCAGAACTAGCTGGCGGCCCGGCGCGACGCACCGGGATGCGCAACGATTGCTTTCTGTGGCATGGTGCGGCCATCGGTGTGCCGGTGAATTGCTGGCCCGCCATCAAGGTTAGAGAACGGGAGGGACGACATGGCAAAGTTCAAGGTAGTGGCGCCAGCCGAGTTGGGCGCAACCAAGGCTGACGGAAAGTTCAGTTTCGAGCTGGAGGCTCTGACCCCAATCGGTGCCGAGATCGTCGAGATTCTGGGCAACGACGACGACGCGCTGATCGCCGCGGCCAAGGGCGCCGACGCGCTCTACATCCGGCGGCGCAAGGTATCGAAGAAGTTGATCGACGGCTTGCCCAACATCAAGGTCATCTCGGTGGCCAGCGTCGGCGTCGATCCGATCGACGTGGCGGCGGCGACACAGCGCAACATTCCGGTGACCAATATCCCCGACACCTTCATCGAGGAAGTCGCCGATCACGCCATGATGCTGATCCTGTCGACCTTCCGCCGTCTGATCGAACAGGACCGCATGGTCCGCGAGGGCCGCTGGAAGGAAGGACGCCCGGCGCTGTTGAAGCTGCCCCGGTTGATGGGCCAGACCTTGGGCCTGATCGCCTTCGGCCACGTCGCCCGGCTGGTCGCCGAGCGGGCCAAGCCGTTCGGCGTGCATATCATTGCCTACGATCCCTATATCGAGGAATTGGTGATGAGCAAATACGGCGTCGAGCCGGTCAGCCTGGACGAGTTGATTGCACGTTCCGACATCATCTCGATGCATGCCCCGGCGACGGGCGATGCCTATCACATGCTGAAGGAACAGCATTTCCGGGCGATGAAGCCGCGTGCGTTGTTCATCAATACCGGGCGTGGCGCCACAGTCGACGAACCGGCCTTGATCAAGGCGTTGCAGGAAGGTTGGATCGCGGCTGCCGGCCTCGACGTTCTGGAGCAGGAGCCGCCGGGGCACAACAATCCGCTGCTGTCGATGGACAACGTCATCCTGACGGCACACGTGGCTTCCGCTTCGGCCCGCTTCGAGGGTGTGCGACGGCGTCGCGCAGGCCAAGAGATGGCCTCGGTGCTGACCGGAAAATGGCCGCGCGCCTGCGTCAATCCTTCGGTGCTGGCGAAGACCAGCCTGGAACGTTGGCAGCCCTATTCGATGGAGCGCGGCCCCGGCAGCTGAGGACACAGGGGGCAGGTTTGAAACCTGCCCCTACGTTCCTTCCGTAGGAGCGGGTTTACGACCAGCTCCCGCATGCTTCCACCCAAATGGCCGCCGGTCATGACGGCAGGATGACGCCCTTGCCGTGAATTTGGGTATCGAACAGTTTGTAGGCTTCCTCGGCCTGCTCCAGTCGCCACTGATGGGTAAACAGGTCATCGACCTTGAGCTTGCGATCGGCGATGAAACGGGCACAAGCCGCCTGACCCATGGTCGAGAAGGTCCAGGAGGCGACGAGCGTCACCTGACGACGGATCATGTCGGAGCTGACGTCCAAGGTTACGTCACCGCCTTCGCCGACGAAGCAGGCCGTGCCCCAGGTACGGACACTACGCACCGCAGCGCGCCGGGCGGCCGAGGCGCTGGAACAATCCAATGCCTTGTGCGCGCCCTCGCCATGGGTCAATTCGCGGATGGCCATCACCGGGTCGACGGCCTCGGGGTCGAGCACGACGTGGGCGCCCATGGCCTTGGCCTTATCGCGGCGCTCGGCCTTGATGTCAAAAGCGATGACTTGGGCACCCATGGCGACGGCGAGTTGGGTGGCGCTGAGCCCGACCGGGCCCTGGCCGAAGATAGCGATGGTTTCGTCGCCGCCGAGGTCCAGGCGCTTGAGGGCGCCAAATGCTGTGCCGGTGCCGCAGGAAATGGCGGCGCCGGCGGCGAAGCTCAATTCGTCGGGCAGCGGTACAAGGGTGCGCGCCGGGGCCAGCATGTAGCGGGCGTGGGCACCGTTGCCGGTGGCGCCGTAAACGATGCTGCCGTCCAGGCAC
>CAMCUA010000086.1 GCA_945878455.1 Asaia bogorensis
TCGCTGCCGAATTGACCGGGAATGCCAAGTTCGGCGGAAAGATCGCTGGTCCCGACCAGCAGGACGTCGACCCCGGGCACAGCGGCAATGGCCTCGACGTTTTCCAATCCATCGCGCGACTCAATCATGGCCAGCACCATGGTTTCCTCGTTCAACCGCTTCTGCACGTCGACCAAGGGCATCTTCGCAATCCACTGCTGCGGCAGCGACGATGAATTCGAGCGGGTGCCTATTGGCGGATACTTGCAAGCGCTGACCATGCGTTTGGCATCTGCCGGTCCGCTGATGTGCGGTGCGATGATGCCCATGGCGCCCAGATCGAGGACCTGACCGGCGGCATCGGTCGCTCCGGCGGGCACGCGAACGAAAGGCGACAGGCCGACGGCCAGCGCTGTAACGCAGATCTGCCCGGCTTCCGGTATGGTCAAAGCGCCGTGCTCCAGGTCGATGTAAATGCTGTCGTACCCGGCCGCTTTGGCGGCAAGCGCGATATCGACGGAACGAGTCTGGCGGACGCTGAACATCAACGACAGTTTGCCGGCATCCATCAATTGCTTGGCTGGATTGAGCACGACAGGCTTGGTCTTTTCGGACATCGTTTCCCCCTGGTTTGTTTTTTCGACAGGTTTCCTGGGCCAAGCTTGGCCCAGGAAACCGTGGCGGTTCAACCCGCCGCTGATGGCCGTGCGCGGCCGAAACGGTGGAGGGGCGCTATTCGGTCGCGACCACTCCGCCGGCGCGAATGATCTTGCCCCAACGATCGACTTCGGCGGCGACAAACTCGCGCAGCCACTCAGGCGAACGTTCCTTGCCCTCCGGTATCACACCGCCAAGGTCGAGCAGCCGCTTGCGCGTCCCGTCGTCGGATAGTGCCTTGACCAAAGCATCGTTGAGCTTGGCCACGACATCTTTCGGCGTGCCTTTCGGCGCGAACAAGGCGTTCCAGGCGCTGACCTTGAACTCGGGCAAGCCGGCTTCGGTCGACGTCGGCACGTCGGGCAAGGCAGGCGACCGGGTGTCGGTGGCAATGGCAAAGGCCTTGATATTGCCGCTTTGCACTTGCGAGGACACGCTGACGATCTGGTCGCAGGCATAGTCGAGCTTGCCAGCCAGCATATCGTTGATCACCGGCCCAGTGCCCGTGTAGGGGACACGGGTCGGCTTGGCGCCGACCATGACGTTGAACATGATGCAGGTGGTGAAGGAGACCGAACCGACGCCGGCGTTGCCTTCGTTAAGTTTGTCGCCATTGGCCTTCAGGTAGGCGACGAACTCCTTCATGTCCTTCGCCGGAAAATCCTTGCGCGCGACGACCACGATGGGGGTGCCGGCGGCCAGCCCGATCGGCTCGAAATCTTCTGTCGGTTTGTATTTGATATTCTTGTAAAGGGCCGGCGCCGCCCCGTGCGTGCCCATGTGCCCCATCATCAGGGTGTACCGTCGGCTGTCGACTGCGAGCCCTTGGTGATGCCGGTGGTGCCGCCGGCACCGGTGACGTTCTCGATGATTACCTGCTGGCCCAGTGTTTTGCCCATGTTCTCGCCGACGATGCGGGCGATCACGTCGGTGGGGCCGCCGGCCGCGAACGGCACGATCACGGTGATCGGTCGGGTCGGATAACTTTGCGCTTGGGCGGATCCTGTGGTGAGGGCCAAGGCGACGCCGGCCAAACTCAGCCACCTGTACATTCCATTCGACATGCGAAGCTCCTCGTAAAGTGGTGTAAGCGTTGCTACATCAGGACTTCAACGCTTCCTCTTTCTTTTTGCGGATCGCCGGGACGACAGCGATCACAATGACAGCAACTGATAATAGCAGCAAAACGGCCGACACCGGATTTTCAATAAAGGTGGCGAAATCGCCGCGCGACAGAATCAGCGCTTGGCGCAGCTTTTCCTCGACCAGCCGGCCCAGCACGAAGCCAAGCAGCAGGGGTGCCGGCTCGAAGCCGAGCTTGATGAAAACGTAGCCTGCCAAGCCGAAGAAGGCTGTCATCAGCACGTCGGACGGATCGTTGTTCACCGAATAGATGCCGATGGCGCAGAACAGCAGGATCGTTGCGAACATCAGCCGGTACGGCACGTTCAACAGGCGGACCCAAATGCCGATCAGCGGCAGGTTGATGACCAGCAGCATAGCGTTGCCGATCCACATGCTGGCCACCATGCCCCAGAACAGATCCGGGCTTTTGGTCATCACCTGCGGCCCGGGGATGATGCCATGGATGGTCATCGCTCCGACCATCAAAGCCATGACGGCGTTTGGCGGTATTCCAAGCGTCAACAGGGGAATGAAGGCCGTTTGTGCGCCGGCATTGTTGGCGGCTTCCGGTCCGGCGACACCTTCGATCGCGCCCTTGCCAAAGCGGCTAGGGTCCTTGGCCAGCTTCTTTTCCACGGTGTAGGAGGCGAAGGGCCCCAACACGGCGCCGTTGCCGGGCAGGATACCGAGGATCGCGCCCAGTCCGGTACCGCGCAGCATCGGCATCACGCTTTGGCGGATGTCATCCCGATTTGGCAGCAAGCGTCCGATCTCTGCCTTGAGGATGTCACGGGATTCCGGGTTTTCCAAGTTGCGCAGGATCTCGGCAATGCCGAACAAACCCATCGCGAGAACGACGAAATCGATGCCGTCGGCAAGTTCGGCAACCCCGAATGTAAGCCGTTCCTCGCCCGTCTCCAGATCGGTGCCGATCGTCGACAGCAGCACACCCAACAGAATCATCGCAGCCGCCTTGAGGAGCGAGCCTTGCGCCAGCACCACGGCGAAGGCAAGACCCAGCACCATCAAGGCGAAATACTCCGCCGGTCCGAACAACAGCGCCACCCGTGTCAATGGCCCGCCGAGGGCGGCCACCAGCACGGTCGCTACGCTGCCGGCGAAGAATGACACGAGCGCCGCTGTGCCGAGCGCCACCCCGGCGCGTCCCTGCTGCGCCATCGGATGGCCGTCGATGGTGGTGACGACCGATGTCGCCTCGCCGGGGATATTGATCAGGATGGCGGTGGTCGAACCGCCGTACTGCGCTCCGTAATAGATGCCGGCCAACATGATCAGCGCACCGGTCGGGTCGAAATTGAAGGTCAGCGGCAGCAGCATGGCGATGGTGGCGATCGGTCCGACACCGGGAAGAATGCCGACCAGGGTGCCGACGACGACACCGACCAGGCAGAGGAACAGGTTTTCCAGCGAAACGGCGACCGAGAAGCCGTGTGAAAGATTGGCGAACAGCTCTTCCATGCCGGCCTCAGTAACCGATCAACCAGGGGGCGACGGGGATCGGCAGTTTCAAGAGATATTTGAACAGGACCAGGCAAAAAACCGTCATGCCCGTCGCGAAAAGGAGGATTTCGCCCCATCGGGTTTCATGACTGGCGAAGGCGGCGATGACGACCAGAAACGGCCCAGCAACGGCGAGGCCGAGCGGCCGGACGATCAAGCCGAAAACAACCGCAGCACCCAAAATGAACAGGGGTCCACGTAAGGGCCAACGGCCGGTACTGCTGCGCTCACCGCGCCACCATGTGCCGATCAAGGCCACGCCGATAGCGGCGATCAGGGCGGCAAGCGCCGACGGTACCATGCCGGGTCCAATATGGCGCAATGTGCCCATGTCCAGCGGCGCGGCCTGTAACGATGCTACTCCGGCGATCAGCACCAGTAGCAGTCCGGCAAATAGATTTTGCATGGCGGTGACAGCCTAAGCGGCCGAACGTGCTGATTTCGTCATTGGAACCTCAGGCCAACACATTGGCCGATGGCGCGCCCGGAGAGACTCGAACTCCCAACCTTCTGATCCGTAGTCAGACGCTCTATCCAATTGAGCTACGGGCGCTTTTCCGGTTCCCTCGAGCAAGCCGCCGATGGCGGCAATTAAGGGGCCCTTAACGAAGGTTGGGGACACTACTCGATAGGTTGGGGCAAGACAAGACGACAGCGCCGCCGTTTTTCCACACCCTTTGCCGGCGTTCGCCGATGGGGGCCCGTACGCGTTTTCCATAGCGAAGGAATGGTTTGAAAGATCAAGAGGAAAGTGCATATTGATGGCCGTCCGAATAAGAGATCGAGCCATCCGTGGCCGGTCCGCGGATGGGACGTGGGGTCGACAGGCGCGGGGTCGAAAAGCGTAATGACAGCTCCGGGAATGCGCGCGGTATTGAGCTGGCGCGTGCTGGCGGCAGGGGCCTTGCTCCTGGTGTCGGCTTGTTCGTTTACCGAAGAGTCCTTGTGGCCTTCACTGACCGGCGAGGCGCCGACGGGCAGCCGGGCTCCGGCGCGCCCCGCTGTAGCGGCCGCGCCGGTGGAGCCGGGCTCACGTGCCGTGGCTCCGCAGCCGCAACTCGGCAGCAGCGAATTTCAGCCGGGTGGTGTCACCTCCGGCCCGGTAACCGGAACCTTCGTCGGTGAAAAGGTCGGCGAATTGCGGGGCGAGCTGGCTCGCTTGCAAGGCAACATCTCGCAGCATAATCGCCTGCTGCAGGAACTGCGCTCCAAGATCGTTCAGGATTCGCAGCGCTATCACGGCACGGTGGCTGCCATCAATTCGCGTCTGCAGGTTGGCACCACGCCTGGCAACCCGATTCTGGTGCAACAGCTTAACGGCGCCCAGGCCGAACTGGCCCGTATCAGTGCCAATGTCGGGGAAATGAACAAGCTGGCGACCGGGGTCGGTTCTGACTCCACCATGTCTGCCTATCTGGCCGAAACGGCGCGTTCTACTTTCACTATTTCCGGCGCTGTCGATGAAGATCACCGCCAGTTGGCGATTCTCGAAGACGGGGTCAACCGAACAGCCGTGCTCATCGACCGATTGCTCAAGGAAGTATCCGACGACGTCCGCCGCCAGTCGGCCTATGTCGCCACCGAACGCGGCAACCTCAATCTACTGACCACGGGGGTCAAGAGCGGCGAAATCTATGGCGCCAGCCTGGTCAATCAGGCGATGGCCGCCAACGCTTTCCCGCGCACGGTCGGGGCTGCGCCTGCGACCGACTTGGCCAGTCGCCGGCCGCTGGTGACGGTGCGCTTCGACCGTCCGGACGTGGCCTACCAGCAGGCGCTCTATAACGCTGTCAGCCGGGTTCTGGAACGTCAACCAGGGGCGACATTCGATCTGGTCGCGGTGGCGCCAACGGCCGGTGGCCCGGCGCGCGTAGCGCTCAATACCACCCAGTCGCGGCGGTTGGCGGACGGAGTTTTGCGCTCCCTGGTCGATATGGGCTTGCCGGCCGACCGGGTTGCCGTCTCAGGCCGCACGAGCGATGCCGCTCGCGAGAACGAGGTGCACCTCTATCTGCGGTGACGGTTTTCCCGTGCCGCCCGAGATGTAGCATCACGGCGAAGTGACGGTCTCATCCAACGCGATCTCGATGCGTTCCTTGCCCTTGCCGACAATGCGTCGGCGAAGAACGATGGTCCCAACCTTGCCGGGGTGCAGTCTGTGTCCTGAGGCTAGGGTGTGTCCTGCGGCCAGGGTGTGGTCGATCTCTCGCCAATCCTTGCGTGCCGCTAGCACTGAGGGCCCGCCGATTCTGCTGCTGTCGCTCTCCGTCAGACCGGTACCGGAAAATTGTCGATCAGGCGGGTTCGCCCTAGGAAGGCTGCGCCCAGCACGCGCATCAGCCGCGACCGCGACGGCGTGGCCAGGGTGTCGGCATCGCGCACGACGATGTAATCGACTTTGGCAAAGCCACGAGCGATGAGATCGTCGGCGGCGCGCCTTTCTTCGCTGAGCGGATCGGCACCTTGGGCGACGGCTTGGGCGACGGCCTGCAAGGTTTCGCGCAGCCGCGGCGCCAGGGCTCGTTCGGCGGGGGTTAAGTAGACATTGCGCGAGGACTTGGCCAAGCCATCCGCCTCGCGAATGGTGGGACAGCCGACGATATCGACAGGAATCGCCAAGTCGCGCACTAGCCGGCGGATCACCATCAACTGCTGGTAATCCTTTTCCCCGAAATAGGCGAAGTCGGGCAAGCATTGCAGCAGCAGCTTGGTAACCACGGTGGCGACGCCGGTGAAGAATCCGGGACGGAACGCGCCTTCCAGACCATCGCCCAGGCTAGGTACCGATACGCTGGTCGTGAAGCCTGGTGGATACATCTCCTCGACGGTCGGGGCGAACATCAGGTGGCTACCCACCTCCGCCAACAACGCACCATCGCGTGCCTCATCGCGCGGATAGACGGCGAAGTCTTCGTTCGGTGCAAACTGCTTCGGGTTGACGAACAGGCTGATCACCGTTCGGTCGGTCTCGCGCAGCGAACGGCGGACCAGCGAAAGATGGCCGGCATGCAGGGCACCCATGGTCGGCACCATGCCGACGGTTAGGCCAGCGTCACGCCAGGTGCGCACTTGTTCGCGCAACGCTGCTGTCGTTCTGACGGTGGCGATGACAGCCGGAATGGGGACGTCCATCGAAGTATCCCTTGGCGGTTCTCCGGCGACGCACCGACTGCCTGCTCTTGGTCGAATCGCTGATAACTTCGACGTTGCGCCGATGGGGCTGCCGTACGGATCGAATGCTGGAACGGCCCGTCGGGGGCCGGCGGCCTTCCGTCCCCGTTGGCTGCAGGGGCGAAAGGCTGCGCCCGTCCCTTATATCGCGGTGCAGCATGACGGATCAATGACCGCTTGTCGCCCTGCTGGCCGGCTAGCCCAAGCCCAATGGCTTGTGCCGGTAGGCCGCGATGGGGATAAATAGGGCCCCCCGACATGTTGTCCATCCTGCTACAGTAATGAACAGGCTCCGGGTGGATGCCACAGGATCACCGACCATGAGCGTTCCGTCAGCCGTCATCCCCGATCCTTTAGGTGGCTCGCTTCTCGTCGGCGAAACCGAAGCGGCGCGCCGCCGTCACGGCATTTTGCCGTCGCAGGGTCTCAGGGCCCTCATTGCTGACGGGGTGGTGACGGCCGAGGCGCCGATTGGCGAGGATCAGGTGCAACCGGCAAGCCTCGATTTGCGCCTGGGACGTACCGCGTATCGAGTGCGCGCCAGTTTTCTGCCGGGCGATGGGGTGCCGGTACGCGACCGCATTGCCACGTTCGGCATGCATCAGTTCGATCTGACCGCTGGGGCGGTTCTAGAGAAGGGCTGCGTCTACATCGTACCACTGATGGAATCGGTCCATCTGGGCCGGCGACTTACCGGTATGGCCAATCCGAAAAGCTCGGCCGGGCGGCTCGACATCTTCACGCGGCTGATCGCCGACGGTGCGGCGGAATTCGATACCCTGCGCGAGGGCTACAGCGGGCCGCTCTATGCCGAGGTGTCGCCGCGCGCCTTCAGCGTCGTGGTGCGGACTGGCGACCGCCTGTGCCAACTGCGCATCCGCCGCGGCAGTCCGACGGCGTCCGATTCCGCCACCCGACGCCTGCATGAGGAAGTGCGCCTGGTCGACGGGGATGAGGCGGCGGTCGATATCGCGCGCGGCATCGCTTTCAGCGTGGATCTTCGTGGTAGCGGCGAAAGGGCCCTGATCGGCTATCGCGCCAAGCGGCACACCGAGCTGATCGATATTTCGTGCATCGGTCATTACGACCCGCTCGATTTTTGGGAACCGATCCATGCTGGCCGCGAAGCCTTCGCTTTGCTCAATCCAGGGGACTTTTACATCCTGGCGTCGCGCGAAGCGGTTACCGTGCCGCCCGACCATGCCGCGGAAATGACCCCCTACGATACGCGCGTCGGCGAGTTTCGTGTGCATTACGCCGGCTTCTTCGATCCGGGTTTCGGCTTCGCCGGCAGCGGTGGCGCCGGTTCGCGCGGTGTGCTGGAGGTGCGCTCGCACGAGGTGCCCTTCGTGCTCGAACATGGTCAGGTGGTCGGCCGCCTGGTCTATGAACGCCTGACCGAGGTTCCCGATAAGATTTACGGCATCACCATCGGATCGAGTTATCAAAGCCAGGGCCTGCGGCTTGCCAAGCAATTCCGTCAGTTGACCGTTTGAGTATTCGCATCGACCAGCCGCCAAAGCTACGCAACCGGCCTCGCGCCGCAAGGACCCGCTGCCTGGATCGGACCCGTGGAATGTTGAGAATACTTCCCGTCATTGCCGTCGCTGCCGTTGCTGTCGCCGGTTGTTCCCCCGTGCCCGCCGCTGTAGATGGCTTCGCTGCTCCGACCATCGCATCGGGGGCGTCGCGCATGGTGGTGGCAGCCCATCCCCTAGCGGCGCGCGCCGGTCTGCAGATGCTGCGCGACGGCGGTAGTGCGGTCGATGCCGCTATCGCCGCCCAAATGGTGCTGACCCTGGTCGAGCCGCAGTCATCGGGTATCGGCGGCGGTGGCTTCATGCTGCATTACGCCGCTGCCCATGGCGGCCTGACCGCCTACGACGGGCGCGAGACGGCGCCGGCCAACGCCCATCCCGAGATGTTCTTGGATGCCTCCGGCAAGCCGCTGGCCTTCAGCGATGCGGTCGTCGGTGGCCTCTCGGTGGGCGTTCCCGGGCTGCTGCGAATGTTGGAGATGGCACACGCCGAACATGGGCGCTTGCCCTGGTCTCGACTGTTCGAGCCGGCCATTCGACTTGCCGAAGAAGGCTTTGCCATCTCGCCGCGGCTCCACCGGATGATCGCTACCGACGAGTTTTTGAAGGCCATTCCGGCCACATCGGCCTACTTTCTAGCGCCGGATGGTTCGGCGCGCCACATCGGCTATCGTTTGGTCAACAAGTCCTTGGCGCGTACGTTGCGGCTGATCGCCCAGGGCGGGGCGGATGCTTTTTACACCGGCCCCATCGCCGCCGACATCGTTGCCGCCGTCAATCATGCACCGCGCCGCCCAGCGGCCATGACCATGGCCGATATCGCCGGATACCGCGCCGTCAAACGCGAAGCCGTGTGTCTGCCGTATAGGGTCTGGTTGGCCTGCGGCATGCCGCCGCCGTCGTCGGGCGGTATCACCACCTTGCAGATCCTCGGCTTGTTACAGGAACGGCCGATGGAGGGTATAGCGACGTTGTCCATCGACGCGGTTCACCTGCTGACCGAGGCCAGCCGCCTTGCATTTGCCGACCGTGACCTTTACATCGCCGATCCGGCGTTCGTTGCGGTGCCCACCGCCGGCTTGCTCGATCCCGGCTACTTGCGGCTGCGGGGGCAGGCCATCGATCCGTCGCGCAGTATCGGCCTTGCCCGGCCGGGAACGCCGGGGCGTAGTGCCGGCCTGCGCCTTGCCCCCGATCCGGTCGACGGGCGGGTATCGACCAGCCACGTGTCGGTGATCGACGCGACTGGCAACGCGGTCAGCATGACCAGCAGCATCGAGGGACCATTCGGCTCGCGGCTGATGACTCGGGGATTTCTGTTGAACAACCAGCTTACCGATTTTTCCTTTCAACCGAGCCGCGATGGCGCGCCTGTCGCCAACCGGGCCGAACCCGGAAAGCGATCGCGCAGCTCGATGGCGCCCACCCTGGTATTCGATGCCAGCGGCAAGGTGGCGATGGCCATCGGTTCGCCAGGCGGCTCACGTATCATCGGTTATGTCGCCCAAACCCTGGCTGCCGTGCTCGATGGCAAGCCCGGCATGCAGGCGGCGATTTCCCTGCCGCGGGTCGTTAACCGCAATGGCCCAACGGAGCTGGAGTCCGGCAGCGCGGCAGTGGGCTTGCAGTTGGCCCTGGAAGCGCGTGACCATGAGGTGCGCGTCGTGCCGATAGATAGTGGCCTGCACGGCATCCTTGTCACCGTTGGCGGCCTCGAAGGCGGCGCCGATCCGCGCCGTGAAGGCGTCGCGATGGGCGACCGATGACCTCAGCTCATCCCGATATCTTTCTGCTGGCCGGGCGCGATCGCCGCCTGTCCAGCGGCCACCCCTGGGTCTATTCCAATGAAGTACGCATGGACGCGGCGGCCAAGTCGCTGGAACCGGGCAGCGTCGTCACTCTGCGCCGCGTCGATGGCAAGCCGCTCGGCACGGGCACCTTCAATCCGCATGTCCTCATCGCCTACCGACAGTTCACGGACGACGGCCGGGCAGCGCTCGATACGGATTTCATTGCCGGACGGTTGGCACGGGCCTTGGCCCTGCGCCAACGGCTCATTGGCGAACCCTATTACCGATTGATCCACGGCGAGGCCGATGGCCTGCCCGGCTTAGCGGTGGATCGCTTTAACGATACGACGGTCGTGCAGTGCGCTACGGCCGGTATGGATCGGCTGCTGCCCCTTGTCCTCGCCGCCCTTGACCGGGTGCTCGATCCCGTCGCGGTCGTCCTGCGCAACGATGGCGCCTTTCGCGACCTGGAAAGGCTGACGCATGGGGTTCAGGTGGCGAAGGGATCGATCATGCCGCCCACTCCGGTCGTCGAAAACGGCTTACGGTTTGCCACCGACCCGTTGGCCGGGCAGAAGACCGGCTGGTTCTTCGATCAGCGCGACAATCGTGCCTTCGTCGCCCAACTCGCCGTCGGCGCTCGGGTGCTCGACCTCTACTGTCATGCCGGTGGCTTCGGCATCTCGGCGGTGGCGCGCGGCGCGCAGTCCAGCCTTGGTATCGACAGTTCGGAGCCGGCCCTGACCCTGGCCCGACAGGCGGCGGAATGGAATGGGCTTGCCGACCGCTGTGTCTTTGAACGGGAGAATGTCTATGTGGCGCTGGAACGATTGGCGGCGGAGGGCGGCACGTTCAACCTCGTCGTTGCCGATCCACCGGCTTTCGTCAAATCGCGTAAGGACCTCAAGCCTGGGCTCAGCGGTTATCGCAAGTTGACCCGGCTGGCGGCGGCGGTGGTGCAGCCGGGCGGTTTCCTGTTCATCGCTTCCTGTTCGCACAACGTCGATTTTCCGGCTTTCCAGGAAGAGGTCGCCCACGGTCTTTCCCAGGCCGGCCGCACCGCACGCATCTTGCGCGCCGCAGGTGCAGGGGTCGATCACCCCATGCATCCTCATCTGGCGGAAAGCGCCTATCTGACAACGCTTACCCTGCAGCTCGATTGACCTCGCCGGTTTAGCGTCTGGCGACAATGAACAGCCGGCGAAAAGGCAGCAGAGTGCGGCCGTCGGGTCGCCGGGGATAAGCTGTCGCGATCAGTCGGCTGTATTCCGCGAGATAGGCGGTGCGCCGTTCGTCGTCGAGGGCAGCCAGCAACGGCCGCAGGGCCGAACCCTTGGTCCACTCGACCACGGGATCATCGCCTTCCAGAATTTGCACGTAGATGGTTTCCTAGATGTCCACTTCCTCGGCCATCGGTGCCAAAAGATCGTAATAGAAGTCCGGTTCGGCGACGGGCCGCAGGCGCATGACCGGCTCGAGTATGGCCGCCACGCCGACGTTGACGGCGGCCTCGCGCATGCTGGTGTGGCTGGGTGCGGCGTGGTTGCGTGGCATCTGCACAGCCAAAGTGCCGCCCGGGCGCACCTGTGTCATCAATCGCGGAAACAGCGCCTCATGACCGACCAGCCACTGAAGCGCAGCGTTGGAATACAGCACGTCGGCGGGTGCTGCCGGGGTCCAGGCGTGCAGATCGGCGGTGGCGAAGGCGATATTCGCCGGCAGGTCAGGCTCGGCCCTGGCCTTGGCCAGCATCTCGGCGGAGGAATCGAGGCCCGTGACCCGCGCCGCCGGCCAGCGTTCGGCAAGGATGCGGGTATCGTTGCCGGCGCCGCAACCCAGGTCAAAAACCGTCGCGGGCTCTTCCGTCGGCAGGCGCGCCAGCAAGTCGAGTGCCGGACGCAAACGGTGCCCGGCGAAACGCAGGTACTGCGAAGGACTCCAATCGCTCATGTTGAAACAGGCCTCGCTGGATTCTCACGTCAAGTGCAACACCTGATGTTTTCAAGGAATGCCTCGGCGGGAGTTTTGTATCCGAGGCATTTTCTGGGCGTTGAGTTGACGGCCCATGTGATCTCGTCGATATCGCGGGCCGTGTAGTTTGTGATGTCAGT
>CAMCUA010000087.1 GCA_945878455.1 Asaia bogorensis
CGTTTCCGATGGCCTGTTGGCCGACCTCGGACATATCTGCGCGACCTCCGGCCTCGGCGCCCGCATCGAGGCCGGGCGCATACCCCTGTCGCCGGCAGCGCAACAGGCGTTGAGCCTGGAGCCGGCGCGAATCGCAGCGGTGCTGGGCGGTGGCGACGATTACGAACTGCTGTTCACGGCGCCGGAAAGCCACGCGGCGCAGATCGCCGAGCAGGCCAGCCTCTGCGACATCCCAATCACTGCCATCGGCCGCATGACGACCGGCCAGGGCGTGACCGTGGTCGATGCCGCCGGAAAGCCCCTGATTCCCGAAGTCGCGGGCTATCGCCATTTTCACTAGGTGCAACGACGTGTAGGTTAACCGCCTGAGGACCTTGACGATAAACGGGCTGGGCATGTCGGCATGAAGATCGTCATCATCGGCATTGCGGCGCTGATCGTCTTGCTGGGCGGCGGATCCGCTGCCTTGAAGGCGTTGAAGCTGGGACCCTTCGCGCCGCCCGCAGAGGCCGGTATGGTACAAGCACCGACAATCCGGTTGGAACCAACGCGTTTCGTTACCGTCGATCCTTTCGTCATTCCGGTGTTCGTCGGCAACCAGGTGGCGGCACAGATCCAGGTGACCGTGAAGCTCGAGGCGATCGGTGCCGATAACGAGCAAAAAATCGCCAAGTTGCTGCCCCGGCTCAGCAATGAACTCTATAAAGACCTGTACGCTTTTGTGCCGCGTCTGCTGCGCGAGGACGACCGGCTTAACGTCGTGGTCTTGCGCAAGCGCATGCAGATGGTGGCCGACCGGGTGGCCGGGCCGGGGATCGTCGATGGTGTTCTGATCCAGTCCGTGACCGATACGCGCCATAAGGACGAACCCAAGCGCTGAGACGCAGCTGCCGCCGGCTTTCCGGAACATACTGAAATCGTTCCGTTTTCATTATTTTGCGCCGCCATATCGCTAGGTTGCGTTCCATACGCTGTTCTGGCATGTTCGCCGCGCCCAGAGACCCGTTAAGAGGTTGGGGCGGCCATTTCAACCGGCGCCAAGCGCAACATTCTTCGCGGAACAAGGGTTTCATCACATGACGGGTATTTATGCACTGGTCATCGCCTGCGGTGTGCTGGCGATCCTTTACGGTGTCTATGCCGTGCGTTCGGTGCTGGCCGCACCGGCCGGAAACGAGCGTATGCAGGAGATCGCCGCCGCCATTCAGGAAGGCGCGCGCGCCTATCTTAACCGTCAATACACGACTGTCGCCATGGTCGGCATCGTTATCGGTATCGGCCTCGGCATCTTGCTCGGCGTAAAGGCGGCCATCGGATTTTTCATCGGCGCCATTCTGTCGGGCGCGGCCGGCTATATCGGCATGAACGTCTCGGTTCGCGCCAACGTGCGGACCGCCGAGGCAGCGCGCCTGAGCGGCATGGACGCGGCCATGGCAATCGCCTTCAAGTCCGGTGCCGTCACCGGCCTGCTGGTCGTCGGCCTGGCCTTGCTGGGCGTTGCCGGATACTACATCGCCTTGTTGCAGGTCACCGACGTCAGCACGCCCGCCGGCATGCGCCACCTGCTGGAACCTCTGGTCGCGCTCGGCTTCGGCGCATCGCTGATTTCCATTTTCGCCCGGCTGGGCGGCGGCATCTTCACCAAGGGCGCCGACGTCGGCGCCGACCTGGTCGGCAAGATCGAGGCCGGCATTCCCGAAGATGACCCACGCAATCCAGGCGTCATTGCCGATAACGTCGGCGACAACGTCGGCGACTGCGCCGGCATGGCTGCCGATCTGTTCGAGACCTATGCCGTGACCGTGGTCGCCACCATGCTGCTCGGCGCCATCTTCTTCACCGGCGCGGCGCAGACCACGCTAATGGCCTTTCCGCTGGCCATTGGCGGCGTCAGCATCATCGGTTCGGTGATTGCGACCTTCTTCGTCAAGCTGGGCCCCAGCCGCAATATCATGGGCGCCCTTTACAAGGGGCTGATTGCTAGCGCTGTCATCTCGGCCGTGCTGATCGCCGTCGTCATCCAGCAGATGATCGGGTTCGACGCCGCCTTTAAGACGAACAGCGGTTCTTCCTTCACCGGCATGAACCTGTTCGTCTGCAGCTTGGTCGGATTGGCCGTCACCGGATTGATTGTGTGGATCACCGAATATTACACCGGCACCAATTTCCGCCCGGTGCAAAGCGTGGCTCAGGCCTCGACCACCGGCCACGGCACCAACATCATCCAAGGTCTGGCTGTATCCATGGAGGCGACGGCGGCCCCCGTGGTCGTCATCTGCGCCGGCATCATCGTCTCGTATCTGACAGCCGGCCTTTACGGCCTGTCGATCGCGGCGACCACCATGTTGGCGTTGGCTGGCATCGTTGTCGCGCTCGATGCCTTTGGTCCAGTCACGGACAACGCCGGCGGCATCGCCGAGATGGCCAACCTGCCCAAGGAAGTGCGGATTATCACCGACGCCCTGGACGCGGTCGGCAATACCACCAAGGCGGTGACCAAGGGCTATGCCATCGGTTCGGCCGGTCTGGCGGCCCTCGTGCTGTTTGCGGCTTATACTGAGGACCTGCACCACTACTTCCCGAAGCTGACCGTGACCTTCAGCTTGCAGGACCCGTTCGTCGTGGTGGGCCTGTTCATCGGCGGTCTGTTGCCATTCCTGTTCGCCTCCATGGGCATGATGGCGGTCGGCCGGGCCGGCGGCCAGGTGGTCATCGAGGTGCGCCGTCAGTTCAAGGAAATCCCCGGCATCATGGAAGGCACGGCGAAGCCGGAGTATGGCACCTGCGTCGACATGCTGACCAAGGCGGCGATTCGCGAAATGATCGTGCCAAGCATGCTGCCGGTGTTGGCGCCGATCGTCATGTACTACGTCATCAACGCCATCGCCGGGCAGTCGGCTGCCTTTTCGGCCCTGGGCGCGTTGCTGATGGGGACCATCGTGACCGGCCTGTTCGTCGCCATCTCGATGACCTCGGGCGGCGGTGCCTGGGACAACGCCAAGAAGTACATCGAGGACGGCCATCACGGCGGCAAGGGTTCGGAAGCCCATAAGGCCGCCGTTACCGGCGACACCGTCGGCGATCCCTACAAGGACACCTCGGGTCCGGCCGTCAATCCGATGATCAAGATCATCAACATCGTGGCCCTGCTGCTGCTCGCCATCCTGGCGGCGTGACGGGTTACGCCGCGCCCCGGTGCGGCATGAATTCGGCCCCGGAGCCTGGCTCCGGGGCCTTTTTCCTGGGTGAAAACGAAGCGGTCAGGAGCCGGGCTTGCTGCTCTTGCTGAAGCGGCCGAAGTTGCCCAGCAACTGATCGAGCAGGGTCAATTCATTGCCTGCCGTCGGCGTGGCGCGGGTTACCGGCTCGATCTGTTTCATATCTTCGAGGCCGCGCTTATCGATGGAGGCGACCTTTCCGCTCTTGTCGAAGCGAACGATCAGGATGTTGCTTTCGGTCACGGACGGGGCCAGGAACGCCAATGTTTCCGTGCGCTTGCTGATGTAATACCAGGTTTCATCGCCGAAAGCCGAGGCGCTGGAGGGCGAACCCAGAATGTCGGCGACATCCTCGCGGGAATGATTGCCGATATCGATTTCGCCAATCCGATCCGGCTCCGGCAGGTTACCGCGGGTATCGACCCGTGCGGCGCAGCCCGCCAGCACGACGAGGGTGGCGGCCACGGCCAAGGGCTTCAACAATCGGCTTGCACCCACGGGTCTCGTCATCCTATGTCTGTCCGGTTCGCTGCCGACTTGCGGCTGTGCCCACGTTGGGGCGGCCCCGTCGGAACGGCTGGGGGTAAACCGCCTGCTGTGCCCAGATGGCATCGAGCCCCCTTTTTGTCAACCGATCGGCATCCGCAGCGCCCCGGATGACGCCTTCGCGAGAGTCCAAAATGTTGCGCCTTTTCCGTAATTCCGCCAGAGAACGGGCTGTCGACGCGCTGTATGCCGCCGTCGTGGGTCAAGCACGTCAGCCGCGGTTTTATGCCGATTGGGGCGTCCCTGACACGGCGGACGGGCGATTCGAGATGATTTCGCTGCACGCGTTCCTGCTGTTGCGCCGGTTGAAGGCCGAACGGCCGCGCACCGCCAAGCTGGCACAGGCCTTTTTCGATCTGATGTTCGCCGATGTCGACCGCAACCTGCGTGAAATGGGCGTCGGGGACATGCGGGTCGGCAAGCGGGTCAAGGCGATGGCACAGTCCTTTTATGGCCGCATCGCCGCCTATGACGCTGGATTGGCCGGCAGCGACACCGAGCTCGGCGAAGCCCTGTTGCGCAATGCCTATGGCGGGCAGGGGGCGGACTTGGGTCATCACCGGTTGCTTGCCGATTATACCCGCCGCCAGATCCAACATCTGGACGGCCAAGAATGTGCCGAACTGCTGGTTGGCCGCTTGAGCTTTATCGACATGGCCGCTTTCGCCGGAGCGGGGGCCGTATCGTGACCGCCATCCCCGAAGGCGCGGAGCCGCCGGAATTGCATCGGCCGGTGGTCGTCGAGGATTTGGGCAAGGGCGGCCGGCGCTTGCGCCTGGTTGCCGAACCCTCGGAACGCGAACGGCTGGCCCAACGGCTGGGCTTGCTGTGCCTAAATCGGCTGGAAGCCGATGTCCAGGTGACGCCCGAGGCCAAGCGCCACTATTTCCGCCTAACGGCGACGCTAGAGGCCGAACTGGTTCAGTCCTGCGTGGTGACGCTGGAACCCGTGGTGGCGACCGTTCAGACCCGCCTGGAGCGGCGGTACAGCACGGAAAAGGCGGAAAATGCGGACGACGCGGCCGTTTCCGACACCATCGAGTTGGCCTTCGACGAAGCCGACCCGCCGGATCCTATCGCCGATGGGATCATCGATGTCGGCGAAGCGGTGGTCGAACAATTGGCCTTGGAGATCGACCCCTTTCCGCGCGCCGCCGGGGCAGAGTTCCCTGGCTACGCCAGTCGGCCGGAGGTTGAGGAATCGCGCAATCCCTTTGCCCCGTTGGCCAAGCTCAAGGAAGGAAGTTCCGGCAAGAACCGTTAGTTGCTTGCCGGGAGCGTAAAATTTCGTTAACAAAGCTCGCCCGGGGTAACCCACTTGTCGGCGAACGTTCAGCGTGAGTATCTGCCATGGCTGTTCCTAAGAAGAAGACCTCCTCGTCGCGTCGCAATATGCGCCGCGCCCATGACCGGTTGCCATCGGCAGCCTATGCCGAATGCAAAAACTGCGGCGAATCCAAGCGTCCGCATCATGTTTGCTCGTCGTGTGGTCACTACGACGGCCGCGGAGTCACCGAGGCCCGCGAAACTGCCTAAATCCCGTTAAGTGACGCGAAGAGGCAACAATCCTTGTCCGCGCACATAACCCTCTCCATCGATGGCATGGGCGGCGATTTAGCCCCCCGCATGGTTGTGGAAGGGTTGGATATTGCCGTAGTTGCGGACCCCGACGTCCGGTACCTGCTGTTCGGCGACGAGGCAAAGCTTAGACCGCTGCTGAACCGCTTCCCACGCGTCCGCCAAGTTACCGACGTGCGCCATACCTCTGAGGTTGTCACCAACGACGAGAAGCCCGGCATCGCCCTGCGCTCGGGACGCGCCTCGAGCATGCGGCTGGCCATCGACGCGGCGGCCGCGGGCGAATCCGAGGGTGTGGTTTCGGCCGGCAATACCGGCGCCCTGATGGCGATGGCCAAGTTCGTCTTCAAGACGCTGCCCGGCATCGACCGACCGGCTATCGCCGGATGCTTTCCGACCCAACGCGGTTCGTGCGTGATGCTGGACCTGGGCGCCAATGTCGAGTGCAGTGACGAAAACTTGGTGCAGTTCGCAGTGATGGGCGAGGTGTTTGCCCGTTATGTCCTGCGCGTGCCCGAACCGACCATCGGCATCCTCAATATCGGGGTTGAGGGATTGAAGGGTAACGACTCCGTGCGCAAAGCTGCCGCGCGGCTTCAATCGTCCAACCTGCCCATTCACTTCCACGGCTTCGTCGAAGGTGACGATATCGGAGAAGGCACGGTCGACGTTATCGTCACCGACGGCTTCACCGGCAACATTGCGTTGAAGACGGCGGAAGGCACTGTTCACATGCTGCGCCATTATCTGCGCGAGGCCTTTCATTCGTCGCTGCGCGCCAAGATCGGCGGCTTCCTAGCGCGCCCGGCGCTCAATGCCTTCCGTTTGCGGCTCGATCCGCGGCGCTACAACGGCGCCATGTTCCTGGGCCTCAACGGTATCTGTATCAAGAGCCATGGCGGCACCGACGCCATCGGTTTCGCCAATGCCGTCAAAGTCGCGGTCACCTTGATTCGCGACCGGGTGAACGACGGCATCAAGGAAGATTTCGCCCGATTGAGCAGCCTGCCGGACGATTCAGCCAGCCATCAGGTTGCCGCCGGGGGATGATGTTGCGTTCGGTGATTGCCGGTTGTGGGTCCTATCTGCCCGAGCGCGTGGTGACCAATGCGGAATTGGCGCATCGGGTCGACACCACCGATGCGTGGATCGTCGAGCGCACCGGCATCCGTCAGCGCCATGTTGCCGCCGAAGGGGAATTCACCTCGCATCTGGCGACCAACGCCGCCCGTAAGGCCCTTGCCCATGCCGGAATGGCGGCCACCGATATCGATGCCATTGTGCTGGCGACGACGACGCCGGACCGCACCTTTCCCGCCACCGCTACCCGGGTTCAGGCGGAACTGGGCATGAGCGGCGGCTTTGCCTTCGACGTGCAGGCGGTATGTTCGGGGTTCATTTATGCGCTGGCGGTGGCCGATAATTTCATCCGCGCCGGGCAGGTGCGCAACGCCCTAGTCATCGGCGCCGAGACATTTTCACGCATCCTCGACTGGAACGACCGCACGACCTGCGTGCTGTTCGGCGACGGTGCCGGCGCCGTCGTTTTGCGCGCCATGCCCGATTCGACGACGACCGCCGATGGCAAGCCGCGCGGCATACTGTCGACACATCTGCATTCGGACGGACGTTTCGGCGATCTGTTGCGCGTTGACGGCGGTCCCTCGACGACCGGCAACAGCGGCCATGTCCGCATGGAAGGCAAGGAGGTCTTCCGCCACGCCGTGGTCAATCTCGCCAGCGTGTTGGAAGAGGCGCTGACGGCCAACGGCCTGACCGCTGCCGACGTCGATTGGATCGTGCCGCATCAGGCCAACAAGCGAATCATCGATGGCACGGCGCGCAAACTCGGCTTGTCGACGGACCGGATGGTGGTGACCATCGACCGGCACGCCAATACCTCGGCCGCATCGATTCCCCTGGCCCTGGACGAAGCGGTGCGCGATGGGCGTGTCCGGCCCGGCCACCTGGTGGTGGCGGAAGCCATGGGCGGCGGCCTGACCTGGGGTGCTGGGGTCATTCGCTGGTGAGCCAGAGCGGCCCCCGCGACGCTTGAAGCAACGCACTCATCCCTTTGATATTGACGACTTTATGCTGTCAGAGTAAGCTAACTTCTTGTCTTGAACAGGGGACGGTCATGGCTGGCAAAACCATAACCCGGGCGCAGCTGAGCGAAGCCGTGTACCAGGAAGTCGGTCTGTCGCGCAATGAATCGGCCGACCTGCTCGAAGCCGTGTTGCAGCAGATGTCGGGCGCATTGTCGCGCGGTGACGCGGTGAAGATTTCGTCGTTCGGTAGTTTTTCCGTGCGCCAAAAGGGTCAGCGCGTCGGGCGCAACCCGAAGACTGGCGAAGAAGTGCCGATCCTGCCGCGCAAGGTTTTGGTGTTCCGACCTTCCCAGGTGCTCAAGGCCCGCATCAACGAAGCCCGTTGAGCGAACTGAGCGCCATGGAGGCTGACGCCAAACCGCAGCCCGAGAGCCGGCGTAGCGGCAAATCGGCTGATGCCTTCCGCACCATCAGCGAGGTGGCCGGGGATCTCGATCTGCCGCAGCATGTCCTGCGTTTTTGGGAAAGCAAGTTTCCACAGGTGAAGCCCCTGAAACGGGGCGGCGGCCGCCGCTATTACCGGCCCGAGGACATGGTCCTGCTGCGCCGCATCCGCGAGCTTCTGTATACCCAGGGCTATACCATTCGCGGCGTGCAAAAGCTGTTGCGCGAAAACGGCGGCAAGGCGGTCGCCAATGGCGACGTCGGGGACCCCGCCAACGGAGCGGAAGAGCCGGTGGCAAGCACGCCCGTCGTCAGCGGCGACCCCCGGCGCCAAGCCCTTGGCGGCATTCTCGCCGAGTTGGAAGCCATCCGCGATCAACTGCGCGACAAGTAGGGTTGGCGGAGCCTTCACCCCTCTCCCTGTCCCTCCCCCTCAAGGGGGGAGGGCACCATGGGGCACCACCGCAGCAAAATATCTGACAGACGGGTAACGGCGGCAGCGTTCCCTCCCCCCCTGAGGGGGAGGGACAGGGAGGGGGGCAACATCAAGAACCCGGCGCGAGATGCTGTTCGACAGCGGTGAAGGAGCCGGCGACGGGGGAGGCTGTGTCCGTTCCGAAGTGGTCGGGGGGCAGGCCGCGGTCGAGGCGAACGACTTGGTAACCCGCCGCCAGCGCCGCCGCGACTTCGCCGGGATGATCGGTCAGAAAGAGGATCGCCACCGGATCGATGCGGATTGTCGCGGCTATGGCGGCATAGGACGAGGCCTCGACCTTGGCGCCGGCGCGGGTGTCAAAATAGCTGCTGAATAGAGGTGTCAGATCGCCGCGTTCGGAATAGCCGAAGATCAGGCGCTGCGCCGCTTCGGAGCCCGATGAATAGACATAGAGCGGCAGGCCGCGAGCGTGCCAGCGCCGCAGCTCATGGGCGGCATCGGCATAGACCTGTCCCTGCAACATGCCGGCTTCGTAGCCGCTTTTCCAGATCAGGCCTTGCAGGGTCTTGAGCGGTCCGGCCTTACGGTCTTCCGCCATCCACCCCAGCAACAGATCGACCGTGCGCGCGCTTTCGTATTCGGGATGGCCGGCCAGCGCTCGGGCTTCGGCGAGAACGGCCAATACGGCCGGATCGCCAGCCTGGCTCCTGCAGAAATCGGCGAGCCGCTGGCGGGCATAGGGGAACAGCACATCGTGCACAAAGGCCATCGGCGTGGTCGTGCCTTCGATGTCGGTGACGATGGCGGCGATGGGTTGCGTCAAACGCGGTTCTCGTAAGCCGGGAATCGGGTGGCGATGTCGTCGCCGGTGAAGGTCGCGACCCAGCCGTCGGCCGAGGTGAACAGGCGGATGGCGCAGAACTGCGGCGCCTCGCCCGTATCGAACCAATGGGTGATGCCGGCCGGCACGCTGAGCAGATCGTTGCGCTCGCAGACCACCTGGTAGACCTTGCCACCCTGGCGCAGATAAAAGGCGCCGGCGCCTTCGACGAAGAAGCGCACTTCGTCTTCGGCATGGGTGTGTTCGGCGAGGAACTTGGCACGCAACGCCACCCGGTCCGGGTGGTCGGGTTTGACCCGCACCACATCGACGGTGCGATAGCCGCCTTGGGCCATCAGCCGGTCGACATCCTTGCGATAGACATCGAGTACGCTGGCCTGATCGGCATCGTCGGGCAACGGTTTGGCGGCCTGCCAACGTTCGAAGACGACGCCGATGCCGGCCAGGGTCTCGGCGATCCGCTGGGCGTCGGTCGTCTGGAGCAAGGTGTTCTTGGGGTCGGTATCGGGATAGACCGTCAAGCGGCTCATCTCAGGTCTCCTCGTGCAGCAGGGCGGTGAGCAGAAAATCGAAGGCATCCATGTGGCGGATGGTCTCGACAGGATTCGCGCCCCAAACATAAAGCCCGTGCCCGGCGATAAGATAGCCATAGGCCGGCGCGCTGTCGTGCAGGCGGCGTTCGACCAGGGCGGCCAGGCGGTCGATGTCCTGGTCGTTGGCGACGATGGGAACATTGATGAGGGCCTCGTGCGTCTGGATGCCGGCGAAGGCCTTGAGCAGTTCCCAACCTTCGAGGCGCAGCGCACCGGCCTTGGCATGGCGCCGTGAAAGCACGGTGGCAGCCAGGGAATGGACGTGGGCGATAGCGCCCAACCCCGGCGCGCCGGCGTAACGGCTGAGGTGTAGCGGCGCTTCGGCCGAGGCGCGCGGATGGCGCGGGCCCCCAATCGCCGCCTCGATGACTCCGGCCGCCGTCAGTTCGGCCTTATCGGAACCGGTGGCGGTGATGGCCGCCGAGCCGGCATCCATGCGCACCGAAAAGTTACCGCTGGTGGCCGGCACCCAGCCGTTCTTGCCGGCATGGCGCGCCATCCTGACGACGCCCTCGCTGGCTTCTGCGAACGTTAGTTCCGGGGCGTTCGCTATTTGCATTGTCTGTCGGCGGGGCGGCCCTCAGGCCGTCATCCGCCGTTCCCATTCGTAAGCCGTGCGGACGATCTTGGTGAGATCGTCGTGGCGCGGTTTCCAGGACAGCACCGAGCGCAGCCGGTCGGTGGTGGTGTAGACGCTGGCCGGATCGCCCGGGCGGCGCGCCACGATGTCGATAGGCAGCTTCTTTCCGATGACGGCTTCCAGGGTATCGAGCACCTGGCGCACGGAATAGCCCTTGCCGTAACCGCAGTTCAGTATCTCGCTGGCGCCGCCGCGCACCAGATAGTCGAGCGCCGCCACATGGGCATCGGCCAGATCGCTGACGTGGATGTAATCGCGCACGCAGGTGCCGTCGGGGGTGTCGTAATCGTCGCCGAACAACTGGAAGCGCGCCCGCTTGCCGCAGGCGACCTCGCAGGCGACCTTGATCAGATGCGTCGCCTCGGGTGTCATCTGTCCGGTGCGGCCCTCGGGATCGGCGCCGGCGACGTTGAAATAGCGCAACGCCACATATTTTAGTGCGCCGGTCGCCGCCACGTCGCGCAGCATCATCTCGGTCATCAGCTTCGACGTGCCGTAGGGGGTGATCGGCACGGTCGGCGTGGTTTCGCTGACCGGCAGTTTCTCGGGATTGCCGAAGACCGCCGCCGTCGAGGAGAAGATGAAGCCCTTGACGGCGGCCTCGATGCAGGTGGCCAGCAGGTTGCGGCTGACGCCGGTATTGTTGCGGTAATACTTGAGCGGCTCGGTCACCGATTCCGGCACCACCGTGGAGCCGGCGAAATGCAGAACGTAGCGGCAGTCGTGGCGGCGCAGCAGGCGGCCGACCAACTCGCCGTCGCCGGCATCGCCATGGACGAAGGTGACGCCGGTGGGCACCAATTCCCGCCGCCCGGTCGCCAGGGTATCGACGATGACCGGCTGCCAGCCCGCCGCCATCAGGGCGAGAACCGTGTGACTGCCGATATAACCGGCGCCGCCAGTGACGAGTACGCTTTTGGTCGCCATGCCGTGAAATCCTCGCGCTTCGAAAGGGACAATCGGGAACGGCCGGGAGCCAAACCGATAGCCTACTCATAATCAAGGGTTTTCCAGTCCACAAGAGCAACGGCGGCGGCGCAGCGGGTGGCAGGGCGCGTGTTGCGCCGGCATAGGCGCTTGCCTATAGTGCGCGCCGGCGTCGCCCGGCCAAACCGGGCGGCGCAGGTCGGAGCGTGGCGCAGCCTGGTAGCGCACTTGACTGGGGGTCAAGGGGTCGTAGGTTCAAATCCTATCGCTCCGACCAATTTCATCGTGCTTCGGCCGCTTCCCCGATGGCCGTTGGCGCTTCGCGCGCCCCGCCTCCGGTGACCCAAACCACCTTCTTCCCATCCTTCGCCACCGTTGGGCAGATTCTGGCGTTCGCCGCACGATCAGCGTGTCGGGGGCAACCTGTGCGTGGCTGTCGCAGAACGCTTCACCAGGAGCTTGTCGATCCGCCGGCCGTCGAGATCGACGACCTCGAATTCGTAGCCGTGTTCATGGAACGAGTCGCCGACGG
>CAMCUA010000088.1 GCA_945878455.1 Asaia bogorensis
TATTTATTGACGGCGCGCGGTTCCAGGGGCATCAATACGAAACTCACTTGGTTGGGGTACGTGCGTCCCCGGCTGTTCGGTTCGACGCGCGTCTTTTGAAACTCTGAGAGGGACAAAATGAAAAAAGCACTTCTGGCCTCGACGGCGATCGTTACAGCCGCCGCGCTGGCCTCGCCGGCCGCCGCCGCCGACCGCGTCAAACTCGGCCTTGGCGGTTACATGGAGCAGTACGTCGGCTTCATCCAACAAGAAGATGGGGATAAACTAGCAAGCGGTCAAGAGTTGCGCGACTTTAAGGTGTTCGACGAACAGTCGGACAGCGAAGTTTACTTCAGCGGCTCGACGACCCTCGACAACGGCATCAAGCTGGCGCTGCGCGTCGAGTTGGAAGGCGATGCAGGAGCAGCCACCATCGACGAAAGCTGGCTGGACATCCAGACCGCCTGGGGCACCCTGCGCCTTGGTGCCGACGACCCGGTTTCGGATCTGATGAGCGTCGAACCGCGTCGTGGCATCCTCAACGACTACAACAACTGGGTTCCCGCGGTTGGTGGCAATACGATCGCGACCGCGAACACGAATTCCAACGTCACGGTCGACGACCCCTATGGCGTCCGTACCGCCTCCGACGACAACGGCGTGTACTATGTTTCGCCGAAGATCGCCGGTTTCCAAACCGCCGTCAGCTATCAGCCGGAAATGGGCTCCGGCGGCGCCAACGGCACGCCGAACAGCGTCACCGACGCGGGTTCCGCGCTCTCCGCCACGTTGAACTGGGCGGGCGAAGTCGGCCCCGTAGCTATCTCGACGGGCTATGCCTACCTGCATGAGGAGAGCGCCGTGCCTGGTGCCGCTGGCAATTTCGTCAGCCACAACGTCGGCCTCAACGTCAGCTACGCTGGCATTGGCCTCGGCGTGGCCTACGGCCGTTGGCTTGAAAAAGATAGCGTCACGACCACGGCTGCTGCCAATACTCAAGCCGGTTCCTCCAGCGTCGACGGCCATATGTATGTTGTCGGCTTGTGGTACATCTCGGGGCCGATTGAAGTCGGCTACAACCACAAGTTCCAGACGGTTCAGGGCCAAACCATTAACGCCGCAAATATCGGCGGTAACGGCAATGACGAAAACACCCTGGATGGCGCCTACTTCAACTATCAGATCAGCGATGGTGTGAAGTGGGAAAGCATGGTTTTCCACGTCGACTATGACGACGAACTTTCCCTCGACGCCGCCAGCCACAGCGGCGGTTGGGGTGTCGTTGGCGGTCTGCGCCTCGACTTCTGATCCATCCGTCCCAGGACGGTTGCTATCAGGGAGCGGCCTTCGGGCCGCTCCCTTTTTTTCAGGATGCGGCAGGCTGACGCAGCCCGCCGATACCGGCGAAGCCTGCCGGCTGAGCTCCGCGCAGGCGCCTTGCAGCGGTGCCCGATATTCCCCCCAACGCATAAACAGGCATCGGCGTGGCGCCAGCAAGCCGGGCGAAGCGCAGCGGGCCTAACGTTGCCGCGCCCGGATGGCTGGCGGTGGGGAAGACCGGTGACAGCAGTGCGGCATCGGCACCGGCGCACCTTGCCTGGCACAAGGCGGCGGGGCCGTGGGCGGCCGCGGTGACGATCCATAGGGGCCGCCGCCACAGGCGCCAGCGCCGTGGTCCGTGGCGGAGCTGGTGTTCGGGCAGGTGCAGGCCATCGGCGCCAATGGCTGCCGCCAGCTGGGCGTCGCCGGCGATCAGCAGCAGCACACCGCAGCGTCGGCAGTCGGCGAGCAGGCGGCGGGCCAGGGCTTCGCGTGTGGTGCCGTCCGGCGCCCCGTCGTCGTAATGGCGCAGGATGACGGCACTGCCGCGCGGCAGGCGGACGATGGCCGACAACGGATCGGGCAGGCGCACGGAGTCGGTCATCAATATGAGGCGCGGCAGCAATCTGCCGCGTGCCGTGCGCCGCGGTTTGAGGCGCCGTGCCTCCTCTGCTAGGTTCGTCACGCCCGTTCACCCTTGCTATCGGAACGATCCCCGGTCGCCATGACCCTTGCCACCGTCATCGCCGCCAATCTAGCGGAGGTCAAGCAGCACATTGCCGAGGCATGTTCCGCTGCCAGCCGTTCGCCCGCTTCCGTGGCTCTGGTCGCCGTCGGCAAGGGGCATCCGGCGGACCATGCGCGGGCCGCGCTCCTCGCAGGTCAACGGGAGTTCGGCGAAAACCGGGTGCAGGAAGCCGAAGGCAAGTGGGTGGCCCTGAAGCAAGAGTTTCCTGACACCCGCCTGCATTTGATCGGACCGCTCCAGCGCAACAAGGTGCGCGCCGCCGGCGCCCTGTTCGACATGATCGAAACCGTCGACCGACCGCAATTGGCCCGCGCGCTGGCCGACGAATTCGCCCGCCGCGGTCGAACCCTCGATTGCCTGGTGCAGGTCAATACCGGCGAAGAGCCGCAGAAAGCGGGCGTTCTGCCGGGCGACGCCGATGCCTTCATCCGCGCCTGCCGCGACGAATTGGCATTGCCCGTGCACGGCCTGATGTGCATTCCGCCCGTTGACGTAGATCCGGGGCCGCATTTCGCCCTGTTGCGCGACCTTGCGGAGCGCAACGGGCTGGTCGAATTGAGCATGGGGATGAGCGCCGATTTTCCCATTGCCATTCGCTACGGCGCTACCATCGTGCGGGTCGGCAGCGCCATCTTCGGCACGCGCGCACCGGCGGTCACAGCAGGCTGATCGCCAACCGATCGCCGGGCCGGCAGACGGCGAGCAGGGCCAGCAGATCGGCCTCGGCCAGCGCCACGCATCCGGCTGTCGGGGCGTAATCGGCAGTGGCCACGTGCAGGAAGACGGCGCTGCCGTCCCCCGGCACCACTGGATCGTCGTTGTGGCCGAGGACGACCACCAGGTCGTAGAGCCGGTCGTCGCGCCACAGCACCTCGTGGCGGGCCGCATAGGGCAGGCGGACCGGCTGGTTGTAGCGCGGATCGGCGGGATCGTCGCACCAGCCGTCGTTGGGGCGGATGGGCCAGGCGTCGAGCCTGGTCGCCGGGGACAGCAGCCAATCGGCGCGATAAAGCAGTCGGCGCAGGGGAAACAGGCCGGCCGGCGTCGCCCCGTCACCCTCGCGCTTGTCCGCCCGGATGCCGGCGCGGCCGAGCGCGCAATGCATCTGCCGGCCGGCCCACGATAGTGTACCCGTTTTGGCACCGGGCGTGGCGACGACCCTTATGTCCATGGGCGGCGGTGTCGTAGAGAACTAGGGGTTCGTATCGACAGGGGCGGCGGCGGCGTCTGTGACTGAACATCGCGAGGAATCCTGTTCGTACTTGCGCAAGGCCGAGAGCATTGTCTCGCTGAACCAGCCGCCGTCGACGGCGGCACCGCCAGCCGGCGGAGCGAAGTCCGGCGCCTTCGGCTTTGCGGCAACCGCCGTCGCGGCAATGGCGTTCGCTTGCGCCTCCGGAGGCGCCGTCACGGCAAGCAGCGACGTCCTGCCAAGTTGAGAGACCACCTTCGGCCGTGCTGGCGCGAGTGTGATGGCTGGCCCCTGGGCTGTTCCGGCCATAGCAGGAGAGCCTTGCGGCTGTGGTGGGGCCAGGGGAATGCGAGAACGGCTCGGCGGCGCGAAGGTTACCCGTCGCGCATCGAGGATGCCGGCGTCATCGGTAAGTTTCATGGCCATCTCCAGGGCTGAGTCGGTGGCTGCTGTCGGTTGCGGTATCGCGGACAAGATCTGAAACAATGCGCTGGCTGGGGCCGGAGCCGGCTTCGCGACGATGTCTTCCCTTTCGGAAGCAGCCGCGGCGGGGATGCCTGTCGCGGCTGCGGCAACTTGCGTGGCAGGGGAAGCTGACTTATTTGGAGCGTCGTCGTCGCCGCGCAGCAGGGCCAGGGCATGTTGGCCCATGTCCTTGCCGGTCGCGCTTTCGGTGATGGCGTTGGCGATGCCGAGGAAAGCCCCGATCGGCCCGCCGAACAGAATGTCGCCTACAATGCGCGGTGCCGGTGCTAGGGTGTCACCCGTCAGTTCCCGATAAAGGGTTCCGATCACGGGCAGATGCTGCAACGGATTGATGATGTCGAGGACAACGAGAAAGGTGAATCCGTCGTCGCCGAATGGCTTCAACGCCTCGCCGCCACTGGCTACCGCGGGCTCGATTGCTGCCTCTGACTCGACAGGCGAGCGGGGCGGCAGGATGGCAAAGCGGGCTTGGATGTCCGGCTGGGCGGCAATCATGCCGGTCGTCCTTCCTGGTTTACACAAAGCCACGTCGGTATCCTCTATCGGAGACGCAAGGTTTGTGCCAGGTCATAAGTGGCGGAAACCGGCCAGCGCGGTGGGGGTGCACCGGGGCTGAAAGCCCATGGCACGGTAAGGACCGGCAAGATATGCCGCCCCCATGGGAATTTCCGTACCCCTCGCGCGCGCGACGCAGGGGGCAAGGACGCGAAGATCAAGGTGGCCGGTCCGGGTTCATTGGGTTAGGTTTTTGCCGGGCATTGCAGAGCCAAGGATGAAAAGCGTCGGAATGACGGCCGGAAAACGTTTGCTGTTGGTTGACGACGACGACACGTTGCGCACCATGTTGTGCGAGCAACTACAACTACACGAAGAGTTTCATACGATCCCGGCGGCCGACGGCGCCGAGGCTTTGAGCCTTTGCCGCAACGATTATTTCGATGTCATCATTCTCGACGTCGGCCTGCCCGATATGGATGGGCGCGAGGTTTGCCGCCTCATGCGCCGCGCCGGGATCAAGGCACCGATCATCATGTTGACCGGTGCCGATACGGATTCCGATGCCATTCTCGGTCTGGACGCCGGTGCCAACGATTACATCACCAAGCCGTTTAAGCTGGGTGTCCTGCTCGCCCGCTTGCGCGCCCATATCCGCCAGCACGAGCGCAGCGACGATGCCGTCTTCACCATCGGCCCCTACACCTTCCAGCCGAGCGCCAAGCTGTTGGTCGGCAACGATTCCGGCAAGAAGGTCCGCTTGACCGACAAGGAAGCGGCCATTCTCAAGTTTCTATTCCGTGCCGGCGACCGGGTGGTCGGCCGCGACGTGTTGCTCGACGAAGTGTGGGGCTACAACGCCGGTGTCACCACCCACACACTGGAAACGCATGTCTATCGGCTGCGCCAGAAGATGGAAGCCGATCCGTCAAACGCCCGCATCCTGGTGACGGAACCCGGCGGCTACAGGCTGGTACCCTAGGCCGCCTGGCTAGATGTCGAGCGTCACGCGAACGGGCGCATGGTCGGAAGCCGGTGCCCAGTCGCGGGCGTCGAGCAAGACATCGGCACGGCGCACACATCCTTCCAGGCCGGTGGAAACCCAGACATGGTCCAGGCGCCGACCTTTGTCGGCGGCGCGCCAATCGGCGGCGCGGTAGCTCCACCAGGTAAAGACCTTCGCCGGTTCGGGATTCATCTGCCGCACGGCGTCGATCCAGCCGCCGGCTTGCATGATCGCCGACAGGCGCGACACCTCGGCCGGCGTATGGGTGACCACCCGGCTTAGCCGTCGATGATCCCAAACGTCGGAGGGCAGTGGCGCCACGTTGAGATCGCCGGTTAGCACGGCGCGGCCACCCGCGGCGGCTTCGCCCCGGGACCAATCGGCCATGGCCTCGAGAAACCGCAGCTTATGGGCAAACTTCGGGTTGCGTTGCGGATCGGGATCATCGCCGCCGGCCGGCACATACAGATTGTGTAGGGTCAGCGGTTGGCCGGCATCGTCGAGAAGAGCGGCAAAGGCATGTCGGCAGTCGGCGCGGCCGAGCCAGTCGCGGGTGCCGGTATGCAGCAACGGTCGACGCGACAGGATCGCCACGCCGTTATAGCCCTTCATGCCGTGGGTCAGGCGATGTTCGAAACCCAGCTCCGCTATCGCCAGATGCGGAAACAGATCGTCGGTGACCTTGGTTTCCTGCAGGCAAAGGACATCCGGGTGCAGCCGTTCGACGATGCGGGCCAGCACGTCCAGCCGGAAGCGCACCGAATTGACGTTCCAGGTGACGATCGTTAGCGCCATGTCGTAGCAAGCATCCGCGGCAAGGAAGGCGTGTCGCTCACTCCTGGCGTGGCGGCGCGGGCAGGGCCAGTTCGAACAGGCTGCGCTTCAGGGCCTCGCCGAAGTGCGTATCCAACAGCGACACGGTGGTTTCTATGCCCTGAGAATCGATCACCGACCATTTGCGCAAGATCATGGGGCGATCGCTGAACACCAGGGTCATGCTGCCATCCGTCGGATCCTTGGTACGCACCAGCGTGACGCGCAGGGCATCGGCTTGGCGGGAGAAAGCCGTGACGGTGATGTCGCCCGACAATCGGACGTCCTTGTTCAAGAGAATGCCTGCCGGCGTCGAAGCCAGCGGAATGTGTGTCACCTGATTGAGTTTGGTATCGACATAGATCAGCCAACTGCCGTTGGCGACCACCACCACAGGCACCGGCGCATCGTAATCGATGCGCATGTTGCCGGGCCGGTCGATATAGAGATTACCCTCGGATACGCCGCCGTCCGAAGAAACCTGGAGAAATCGCGCCCGCACCGTATCGATGGCGTTCATGTAGGCTTCGATACGAGCCAGATCGGCGCGATCCTGGTCGGACAGGTTCGCCAGGCGGGCCGCCGCCAGGGCGGCATCGGGCCCACAGAACGCCATTGATAACACCACGGCCGCCCGCAACAGGCGGCGAACATTCGCCATCACGGAACAATCCCCTTGCGAGCCGGCGATCAGTCTTCGACCGAGGCGCGTCCCAACAATACCTCACGGCGGCCAACCCGGTCGGGCTTGGAAATCATGCCTTCCGCCTCCATGCGCTCGACAATGCGCGCCGCCCGATTGTAGCCGATCTGCAAGTAGCGTTGGACAAAACTGGTCGAGACCTTGCCTTCGCGGGCGACCAGGGCAACTGCCTGGTCGAACAATCCGTCGCCTTCCGAGCCTCCACCTTCGCCGGCGCTCATGGCGCTTAAGCCGGCCGTGCCATCGTCGCTTTCCTCGGTGACTTCTTCCAGATAGTCAGGCTCGCCCTGGGATTTCAAGTAGGCAACGACGCGTTCTACCTCGTTGTCCGAAACGAACGGCCCATGGACCCGGCTGATGCGCCCACCGCCGACCATGTAGAGCATGTCGCCTTGTCCGAGTAGCTGTTCCGCCCCTTGCTCGCCCAAGATGGTGCGGCTGTCGATCTTCGAGGTGACCTGAAAGCTGATACGGGTTGGAAAATTCGCTTTGATCGTACCAGTGATGACGTCGACGGAGGGTCGCTGCGTCGCCATGATCAGGTGGATTCCGGCGGCGCGTGCCATCTGGGCCAAGCGTTGTACCGCCGCCTCGATGTCCTTGCCGGCGACCAGCATCAGATCGGCCATCTCGTCGACGACGACGACGATGAACGGTAATGGCTCCATGTCGAGGGGCTGTTCCTCGAACACCGGCTTGCCGGTGCCGCTATCGAAGCCGGTCTGCACTCTGCGAGTCAGGTTCTCGCCCTTGCGTCGGGCTTCCTCGATGCGGGTGTTATAGCCGGCAATATTGCGCACACCCAACTGCGACATGGCGCGGTAGCGCTGTTCCATCTCGCGTACCGTCCATTTCAGCGCGATCACCGCCTTGCCCGGTTCGGTGACCACCGGACAGAGCAGATGGGGGATGCCTTCATAAACGGAAAGCTCGAGCATCTTCGGATCGATCATGATCAACCGGCATTTCTCCGGCGGCAGCTGGAACAACAGCGCCAGAACCATGGCGTTCATGCCGACCGACTTGCCCGAGCCCGTCGTGCCGGCAATCAGCAAATGCGGCATGCGCGCCAAATCGGCGACGACGGGCGCGCCGCTGATATCCTTGCCCAAAGCCAAGGTCAACTTTCCATTGGCGCGCTCGAAGGTATCCGAGGCGAGCAGCTCGCGTAGATGCACGGAATCCCGTTTGGCATTCGGCAGTTCGAGGCCGATGACATTGCGCCCCGGGATCACCGCGATGCGCACGGAAACGGCGCTCATCGAACGGGCGATATCGTCGGCCAGACCGATCACGCGCGCTGTCTTGGTGCCTGGCGCTGGTTCCAGTTCGTAGAGTGTGACCACGGGACCGGGACGGACCTTGACGATCTCACCGCGTATGCCGAAGTCCTCGAGCACGGACTCGAGCATGCGGGCATTCTGTTCCAACGCTTCGCGGTTGGTGGAATCCGCATAGGCGGGCGGTGGCTCGTCGAGCAGGTCCAAAGGCGGCGGCCGGTGGGTACTGCTGAAGTCGAGCCGACCCTGCCGGTTCGCACGGCTGCTGCGGCCCGCCGCCGGCTTGGCCATGACCCGCTCGACGCGGACTGGAGGCGGTGCGTCACCGGAGACCCTAAGCTCGGCCCGCAGCGGCAGTGGTTCTTCCGTCGTCACGTCGTCAGGTTGGTCCGATACGGACAATTCATGCGAGCGTTCCAACCGGGGCTCGACCCGGTCGCGGCGAGCCTGAACCTCATGCCACAGCGCTCTTCCGCGCCGTGCTGCGGCCAATCCGCCAACAGCGGCTCGAACGCATCCGTAAACGAAGAGGCGGCCGCTGGCCCGCCATTCGGCGCTACCGATGCCGAGCGCTGCAATCAAGGCGGCAACGCCGCCAAGAAGGCCGATGCCGGCAACGATCTGGGGCGCCGTGGGAACGGCCATGACCTGCAGCAGACTGAGGGTCGCTGTGAAGACCGTTGACCCGATCACACCACCCAACAGGGTAACGGAAGGCCACACATCGGCACTGGGCAATACGGCCAATCCCATGGACACGAACAGGACCGACAGCAACAAAGCCAACAGCCGCCAGCCGATGGCTCGGGGCGGTTGCTTGTGCAGCAGCCGCCAGCCCCAGGTGGCACAGACCACAGCGGGTAGTACGGCGGCAATGCCGACGCCCTGCAACAGCAGGTCGGCGGTCCAGGCACCGTTGCGGCCCATCAGGTTCTGCACGGCGCCGTCCGTGGCGCTATTGAGGGAAGGATCGGTGGGGCCGTAGCTCAGCAGCGAGATGATCAGGAAGAAAGCCAATCCGAGCAGGATAGCCCCGGCCAGCTCCGCCAGCCGCCGCAGAAAGAACGCGCCAGTGCCACGCGGCAAAATGGGCGTGCCGCTGGCGTGAGTGCTGGTCCGAGCCATGAAGGTGTTTTAGGCCGACGCCGGTTTACAATGCCTTAACGGCAGCCTTCAGAGGACCTGAGCGAAGCGGTCCAAGGCCTGCGACGTGCTGTCGACATCGCCGACCAAGGCAACGCGGATGAACCGCTGCCCGGGATTTTTCCCAGAAGCGTCATCCCGCGAGACATAAGCGCCGGGCAGGACGCGCACGGCCGCCTCCGCCCACAACCGTTTCGTTGCGGCTTCGCCATCGCCGACATCGAGCCAGAGAAAGAATCCGCCGGCAGGCCGATAGAATCCGAGGCGACCGGCCAGGCGCTGTTCGGCCAGATCGAACTTACGCCGGTACAGGCCGCGGTTGGCTTCGACATGGACCTCGTCGCGCCACAAAGCAGTACTGGCTGCCATGATCGGCATGGGGATCGTCGGCGAGGCATAGTTGCGTAACCGCTTGAAGGCGCGGATCAGTTTGGCGTCGCCGGCAACGAAGCCCGAGCGCAGGCCCGGCGCGCTCGACCGCTTGGACAAGGAATGGAAGACCAGAACGTTGTCAAAGCCACCGCCTAAAGCCTGGCAAACCGCCAATGCGCCTGGCGGCGGTTCGCGGTCGTAGATTTCAGCGTAGCATTCGTCGACAATTAGGACCGTGTCGTGAGCCCGTGCCTTTTCGATGGCGTAGGCCAGGTAATCTTCGCTGGCAATGGCGCCCTGCGGGTTGGACGGCGTACAGATGATCATCATGGCCGCGCGCTGCCAATCGTCGTCCGAAAGGGCGCGAATATCAGGAAGAAAGCCAGTCGAAGCGTCAGCCGGCATCAGCACCGGCTCGGCGCCCGCCATGACGGCGGCACCGAGGTAGACGTTGTAGAAGGGATTGGGTTGAATGACGGTTGGCGTGCGGCCGTCAGGCAGCTTCGGCGGCACGGCCAGCAACCCGGCCAGGAACAGCGCTTCCTTGGTGCCGGCCACCGGAATGACGTGATGTTCGGGATCGATCGCGCCGGCCTTCAGCGTGTAGCGCCGGGTTAGCCAAGCGGCAATAGCGCCGCGCAGTTCCGGTGTGCCGTCAGCCGGCGGATATTTGCCCCACAAATGGGCGTTCGCCGTCAAGGCCTCAGCGATCATGGGCGGCGCGCCATGCTGCGGCTCGCCAAGCGACAACAGGATCGGATCCAAACCAGCCGGAGGCTCGATGCCGGCGATCAGATCGCGCAACCGCTGAAACGGGAAATCGGTGAATTCGCCAAGGCGGGGATTGAGCATACGCCCGATATTAGGCCGCAGCCGGAATGCCGACAACAGGGCTGTGGCGTAACGGGCCGGTCAATCCGCGGTCCTCGTCCCGTCCCCCACGCCGCCGCTGGGAGGGTTGGCGGCGGCGCAGGAGACGGGCAGGACCGAACGGCGCCGGGAGAGTGGGCAGCGCCGTTCGGGCATCAGTGCGCGGTTAGTGCACGGTTTCGCCGTGCAGTTCGATATCCAGACCGGCGACTTCGGCTTCTTCGTCGACTCGAAGGCCCATGACGGCGTCGACGATCTTCAACAAGATGAAGGTCGCGACAGCGCAATAGACGACCGTGGCGAGAACACCCATGGCCTGGATGCCGAGCTGGGCTGCATTGCCGTCGATCAGGCCTGATTTGCCGGTACCGCCGATGGCTTCAACGGCGAAGACACCGGTCAGCAGAGCGCCGACAATGCCGCCGATACCATGCACGCCGAAGGCATCGAGCGAATCGTCATAACCCAGGCTACGCTTCAGTGAGGTTGCCCCCCAGAAGCAGGCAACACCGGCGACCAGGCCGATGACCAAGGCGCCGGACGGATCGACAAAGCCGGAAGCCGGGGTGATCGCCACCAAGCCCGAAACGGCCCCGGAAACGATGCCAAGAACGCTCGGCTTGCCGCGCGCCATCCATTCGATAACCATCCAGGACAAGGCAGCGGCGGCGGTGGCGATCTGGGTCACCGCCATGGCCATGCCAGCCGTACCGTTAGCGGCCAGCGCCGAGCCGGCGTTGAAGCCAAACCAGCCGACCCACAACAAGGCTGCGCCAATGATGCACAGTACCAGATTGTGCGGGGCCATATTCTCGCTTCCATAGCCGCGCCGCTTGCCGAGCACGAGGGCTGCCACCAAACCGGCGACGCCGGCATTGATGTGAACTACCGTTCCGCCGGCGAAATCGAGGACGCCGTCATCGAACAGAACGCCGCCGGTCGCCCAAACCCAATGGCAGATCGGCGAATAGACGACAATCGACCAAAGGCCGAGAAACACCAACATCGAGGAAAACTTCATGCGGTCTGCGAACGCGCCGCAGATCAGCGCTGGGGTAATGATGGCGAAGGTCATCTGGAAGGTGAAGAACACCGATTCGGGAATGGTGCCGCTCAGGGCTTCGACTCCCATGCCAGTCAGCATGAAGCGATCCATGCCACCAATCCAGGCGTTCATCGACCCGCCATCGCGGAAGGCCAACGAATATCCGATCACCATCCAAACAATGGAAATCAAGCAGGTAACAGCGAAGCTCTGCATGACGGTGGCCAGCACGTTCTTCTTGCGAACCATGCCGCCATAAAAAAGCGCAATTCCGGGAATGGTCATTAGCAGCACCAGGGCCGTCGACGTCAGCATCCACGCCGTATTGCCGGTATCGAGC
>CAMCUA010000089.1 GCA_945878455.1 Asaia bogorensis
AACGCTCATCAAGGTCGAGCTGACCATAGTGAATTCCCATCGCAACTCCGAAGCATAACGGTGTTGCACTTGGAATGAGAATTTAGCGTCTTTCTGTCCCTGTCTTACTACCGCAAGTGCTTGGACGACATCGCGCCCAATATCGAACAACTGATTCAATCGCTGATCGATATCAGGGCGAACGTTCAATTGAAGCAGAATCCCTACCTGATGCAAACCTGCACCCTGATTGAATCGACCATCAACGAGCGCCTGGCCTCGATCACCGGCCGCTTCGAGAATTTTGACCTAAGTTCCAAGGACATGTGGAACAACATTTCCGCGGAACGGTTTCAAAAGGTTAAGGCAATGATCGTCGGCTATCACACGTCCATAGGTGGCGTGTTGTGCGCGCTGACCGTGAAGATGAGCGCTTGGTCGCGGTTGTTTCCCACGGCAGGTGTGGGCGGGCCGATGAAGCGTTCTGAATTTGTCATGTTGGAGCTGCGCCAAGGTATCGAGAATATCCTGAAAGTCGACGAGGCCGCGCCGATGCTGTCCGCGTTGAGCTAGGGAAGTCGCTGCCGGCTGGCCAGGTTCCGCGTCGCCATAGCCTGCGCCCGCAGATAGCAGAGGAGACCGGCGGCGGCGGCCGCGAAAGCCGCCGCGATGGATAGGTCGTAGCCGCCGAGCTGCCATAGCAACGCGCCCAGGAACGGCGCGACGGCGACGCAGGCGAGATATGGCACGGCCATGATTCCGGCGATGGCGCCGAAGTTGGCCTCCCCCATGATGTCGCGCGTCACCACCGGTCGCATGATGCTGGTGACGCCATAGCCACCGCCCTGCAGGATGACGAAGCCGATGACCAGGACGGGTACGGCCGCGGCGCCGATCAGCAGTAGGGCGGCGCCGAGCACGGCGATGAAACAGGCGAGGGTCACCGCCGTGTTCGAGGCGTGCCGTTCGGCTGCCATCATCGCCAAGCGACCGGCCACCTGCATCGGGCCGATGGCCGAAGCGGCAAGTACGGCTGTCCCGGCATCGAGGCCACGCTCCTGCAGAATTGGCAGGATGTGGTTGAGCAAAATGCCGTGGTTCAGGGCGAAGGCCGAAAAGCCGCCGGCCAGCAGCCAGAATTCGATGCGGCGGATGAAGGCGCCGAGTGGAAGGCGATGTTGGCCGGCCGTCTGCACATCGGCCCCTGAACGCGTTGTCTCCAGCCGGCGGGCGCCGAGGTACATCAGCGGCACTGCGACGCAGCAGACGAGCAGGGCGAAGAAGGCGCAGGCCCGGCGCCAGTCGGATGCTTCGGCGATCAGGTGCGCGGTCGGAAACGCGATGGTCCCGGCAAAGCCGGCGGCCAGCGCGATCAGGGTGATGCCGCGTTTGGCGCCGCCGCCGCGGTTGCGCGTCACGAAGGCGAAGCAGGGCTCGTAAAGGCAGCCGCCCATGGCGACGCCAATACCTGCCCACAGCGCATAGAAGGTCCACAGGTTCTCGACCGCGCCGAGCAGGCCGACCAGGATGCCGCCACAGAGCGCTGTGCCGGCCAGCAGCAGCGGACCGAAGCCCTTGTCGATGACGCGCCCGGCAAAAGGCGAGGTCACGGCCGACATGACGATGGCCAGGGTGAAGGCGCCAGTAAGCTCCACCTTCGACCAGCCGAACGCCGCTTCCAGGCGTGGGAACAGGGCGGGAAAGATGTAGAATAGGCCAGCCCAAACAATGGTTTCGGCGATGGCAAGGCACCAGATCGGGACATCGAACCGCATGGGAGGAGCGCCTTTTCCTGCTATCGGCCGCAGCCATCCATCCCGCATATTCCGCAAGCGATCAAGAGCTGACGGGCCCGAGCCGTTGTTGCGGGCTCGACCTCCGGCGGAACCCTGGTTAGGCTGTCATCTCGTTGCAATGAATGACGGTGGGCCCGCGCCGGGACCTGCTGGAATTGGGAGCTGTCCGATGTCTGTCAGCGTTACGCCACTTTCCCCCAACTTGGGCGCCCGGGTCACCGACGTCAGCCTGACCGGCGGGCTGAACGAGGGTAGCTTCGCCGCCATCCGCGATGCCTTCGACACCTATTCGGTGCTGGTTTTCCCCGATCAGCCGATGAACGACGAACAGCAGGTCGAATTCAGCAAGCGCTTTGGCCCGTTGGAAATTTCCGTCGCCGTCAACCCGGGGAAGGGAACGCCCTTTGCCCGGCAGTCAAACCTGGACATCAAGACCGGCGACATGATCCCGCCCGACGACCGTCGTATGTTCTATCAAAAGGCCAATATGCTGTGGCATGCCGACAGCACCTTCAAGGACACCCTGTCGCTTTGTTCGATCCTCACGGCGCGCAAGGTGCCGCCCGAGGGCGGCGCCACCGAATTCGTCTCGACTCGTGCCGCTTACGACGAATTGTCCGCCGAGCGTAAGGCCGAGCTGGAAGACCTCGTCGTCGAACACAGCTTCATTCACTCCCGCGGCCTCGTCGGCTTTACCTTCACCCCGGAAGAAGCGGCCCATTATCCGGCGGTGCGTCATCGCCTGGTACAGGTCAATCCGGCCAACGGCCGCCGGTCGCTGACCATCGGCGTGCATGCCTCGCACATCGTCGGCTGGCCGTTGGAAAAAGGACGCGCCCTGTTGGACGAGCTGATGGCCCGGGCAACCCGGCCGGAAAAGGTCATGCGTCACGAATGGTCCGAAGGCGATCTTATAATCTGGGACAATCGCGCCGCCCTGCACCGGGCGACGCCCTACGACGCCACGCGCCACGCGCGACTGATGCAGCGCACGACCATATCGACCGGCGTGCCGTCGCGGCTCTAGCCACAATAAGGGTAATGTCTGTTAAACGCTGAGGGGGAACCGTTCCGATGACCAATCTCGACCGTTGCTATAATATTTTCGACCTGCGCGCCGTTGCCAAGAAGCGTCTGCCGAAGGGCGTATTCGAATTTCTCGACCGCGGCACCGAAGACGAAATCGCGCTGGCGGAAAACCGCGAAGCCTTCAAGCGCATCAAGCTGCGCACCCGCTTCCTCATGGATTTGTCGAAGCGCGATCTCGGCACCGAGATTTTCGGCAAGCGCACCGATTTGCCCTTCGCCATTGCGCCGACCGGCATCGCCGGCCTGACCTGGTATCAGGGTGAATTGGAACTGGCCAAGGCCGCCGCCGCCGCCGGCATTCCCTTCACCATGGCGATGGGCGCCCTGACCTCGATGGAAACCGTTACCAAGGCGCTTCCCGATTCGCGCAAGTGGTTCCAGCTCTACCCGTGGGAAGACCAGGAAGGCTCCTATGAGATGATCACCCGCGCCCGCGATCTCGGCTGGGAAGCGCTGGTCGTCACCATCGACGGCGGTCTTGGCCGCGCCCGCGAATATAACGAACGCAACGGCTTCGCATTTCCGTTCCGGCCCAACGTCCGCGCCACGGTCGACATGGCGATGCATCCGGGCTGGTTGTGGAGCGTGATGCGCAAATACGTCATGAACGAAGGCATGCCGACCAATGCCAACTATCCGGACCGCTATCGATTTTCCCTTATCGACGGCAAGAAGCGGGTGGCGCCCAAGCGGTTCGAGGCGATGACCTGGGAACACATCCGCAAGTTCCGTGACTTTTGGCCGCGCAAGCTGATCGTCAAGAGCATCCTGAGCGGCGAGGAAGCCCGTATTGCCGTCGATCACGGCGCCGATGCCATCGTCGTTTCCAACCACGGCGGGCGGGCGCTAGACAGCGCCGTGACGCCCATCGACATCCTGCCGGAAATCGCCGATGCCGTCGGCGGTCGCTGCGCCATCATTCTCGACAGCGGCATCCGTCGCGGCAGCGATATCGTCAAGGCCTTGGGGCGTGGCGCCAATCTGGTGCTAATCGGCCGTTCGACGCTCTACGGCACCGCCTGCGGCGGGCAGGCGGGCGCCGCCAAGGCGATCAACATCCTGGCTGGCGAGATGGAACGGACTTTCGGCTATACCGGCGTTCGCCGCATCTCCGAAATTGGCCCGCACATCTTCGCGCCGACCGACCTCAGGCGGTAAGCCCCGGTGGGGGTCAGGCGTCGGCGGTCATCGCAGTCTTGGCGGTGGCCGCCGCCGGCTTGACGCGGGCAAAGGGGCTGTTGCGCAAGTCGCGCTGCTTTTCGAAGATCGAATCCTTGCGCGCCGCCCAATCCGCCGCCCGCGGCAGGGGCAGGCGCACCGGCACCTCGGCGATGCGCGGTGCCAGCGTAGGTTGGCCGACCATCATCATGGTGTCGAAGGTGGCGATATCCGGTGCCTCGACCAAGGGCCAGGCGTCCGCCGCGCGGGCGGTGATGAAGAACAGCCGGCGATAGCTATCCGACAGGTTGGATGCCGAACCGTGCAGGGTGCGGGTGTGATGGATGCTGATGTCGCCGGCCTTGCCCAATAGCGGCACGGCCTTGGCGTAAAGGGCATCCGCCCGCGGATCGGTCACGGCCCCGACGAACAGGCCATCCTGATGGTGGTCGAGCACTGGCCCCTTGTGGCTGCCCGGCACCACCAACAGCGGCCCCTTTTCCATGGTCACATCGTCGAGCATGATGCCCATGACGCAGACGTCGTCGTTGGTATGCGGGTAATAGGCCCAGTCCTGGTGCCATTCCACCGGCTCGCCGCCGCCGCCCGGTTTCATGTTGAGCTTCAGGCCGTATTGCCGGACGGCGTGGCCCAGCACCTGTTGCAGCAGTCGGATGATGCGGGGATGTTCCAGAATGGCGGCATAGGTCGGATGCTGCTTGATCGGGCGCTTGATACGCCGGAGGCGTGGCTTTTCGGCCGTATGACCGTCCTCCAGATCGAAGATATTGTCGCTGACGGTGACGTGGCGCGATCTTTCGAGGAAATCGTCGGTGACGCTCTGTAGCGTCGTCAGTTCCTCATCGCTCAGGACGTTGGAGACCAGGACGTAGCCGTTGTCCTGGTAGAATTTGACCTGCTCTGAGTTGAGTTCTTGGGTCAGCATCGCCTGGTCTCCCGCATCCAAAAGGACTTCGAGGTTACTTCAACACACCCTTCGCCTTGGCTACATGGGTGGCAATGGCATCCATCAAAGGCGGCGACAGACAGTCGTAGGGCTCCAGCTTCAGTTCTTTCAGGCGTGAACGGATGGCGCCCAGCTGGTCGGGCTTGGTCCCCGATTCGATGATCGAGGAGACGAAGGCGGCGAATTCGGGCGCGGCCCAGCCTTCGTCCTTCGACAGCTCCGTGTGGATGAAGTCGAGCCCATAGAACGGATGCGCCTTGTTTTCGATGCGCCCGTACATATGCACGCCACAGCCCTTGCAGGCATGGCGCTGGATGGCGGCGCCGGCATCGACGATGCTCAACTTGTCCTGACCGGCGGCGACCTTCAGGTTATCGCGGCCGACAACGGCAACTTGCGAGAACGTGGCGCCCTTGGGCTTCGAGCACTTGGTGCAGCCGCAAACGTGGTTGTGCGCGCACTGTCCCTTGATCTCGACCTTGACCGGGTTCGACGCGCATTGGCAGGACAGGGTGCCGCCGGAAAAATTGGCCTTGCCCAGCTTGACGCCCTTGTCGACGGCGGGATGGATGGCAACCATGTGTACGTTCTCCCCTGTGAGTATCAGTAAACGTCAGTATCAGTAAACGACAACGCTGCGGATGGACTCGCCCGAATGCATGAGGTCGAAGCCCTCGTTGATGCGCGCAAGCGGCAACGTGTGGGTGATCAGGTCGTCGATGTTGATCTTGCCGTCCATGTACCAATCGACGATCTTCGGCACGTCGGTGCGGCCGCGGGCGCCGCCAAAGGCGGTGCCGCGCCAGACCCGGCCGGTGACCAGCTGGAACGGCCGCGTGCGGATTTCCTGGCCGGCGCCGGCCACGCCGATGATGATGCTCTCGCCCCAGCCCTTGTGGCAGCATTCCAGCGCCTGGCGCATGACGTCGACATTGCCGATGCATTCGAAGCTGAAATCCGCCCCGCCCTTGGTCAGCTCGACCAGATAGGGCACCAGGTCGCCCTTGACCTCCTTCGGATTGACAAAGTGGGTCATGCCGAACTTCTCGGCGAGGCTCTTGCGTTTTGGGTTGAGATCGACGCCGACGATCATGTCGGCGCCGGCCATGCGCGCCCCCTGCACGACGTTAAGCCCGATGCCGCCGAGCCCGAAGACGACCACGTTGTCGCCCGGCTGCACCTTCGCCGTGTTGATCACCGCACCGATGCCGGTGGTCACGCCGCAGCCGATGTAGCAGACCTTATCGAACGGCGCGTCCTTGCGGATTTTGGCCAGCGCGATTTCCGGCAGCACGGTGAAGTTGGCGAAGGTCGAACAGCCCATGTAGTGGTGTACCGGCTTGCCGCCGAGCGAGAAGCGACTGCTGCCGTCGGGCATCAGGCCACGCCCCTGGGTCTCGCGGATCGCCTGGCAGAGGTTGGTCTTGCCCGATGTGCAATAGGAACACTGCTGGCATTCCGGGGTGTAGAGCGGGATGACGTGATCGCCCTTTTTCAGGCTTCGCACGTCGGCCCCGACCTCAACGACGATGCCGGCGCCCTCGTGGCCGAGGATGGCCGGGAACAGTCCTTCCGGATCGGCACCCGATCGGGTGAATTCGTCGGTGTGGCAGATACCGGTCGCCTTGATCTCGACCATCACCTCACCGGCCTTGGGGCCGTCCAGGCGGACGGTCTCGATGGTCAAAGGCTTGCCCGCCTGATGCGCGACGGCGGCTTTGACATCCATGTCGTCTGTCTCCGCTTAAGCTTGTGCCGGCGGCATAGCTTCCAATGCCGCCGGCCTTTTTTTCTAATGCCTCATTTGAAGGTGATCTGCGAGATTTGAATCTCGCTGTTGGTGGCCACCGTCGGCTTGAAGTTGATCCGTTTGCCGACCCGCGCGTAACCGACCATGTGGTACATGATCACTTCGGGCAGCCGGTCTTCGTGGATCGAACGGAAGATCTTCTGCCAGGCGGCAACGCGTTCCTGGCCAAGCAAGCTGCCCGCCCGGACGATTTCCTTGTCGAACTCGGGATCGCAATAGGTCGAGGCCGCGCCGCCGCAGGCATACTTATAGAAGACGCTGAATACCGGATCACCGTTGTTGTTGTCGTGTTGCGTCTGCAGCAGGTTTGGCGGACGGTTCTCGGCGAAGGGCGCGACGTTGAGCTTGCGCCACTCGGCCACTTCGAGCATGCGAACTTTTACGTTCAACCCGACATTCTTGAACCACGTCATGAAGGTTTCCATGACTTCCGTGGAATTCGGGTAAAGGCCCAAGCGACCCCACATGGTGATTTCGGCATCGACCGGAACGCCCGCCGCCTTGGCTTCGGCCAGCAGCTGCTTGGCTCGCGCCGGGTCGTAGGGGATGGGGTTCTTATCGATGTCGAAGTTGTGCCCGGCGATGTTCATCCCAACCGCTTGGGTGGCGGGAATCACATCCTTCGACAGCATGGTGCCCGTCATCGCCTTGCGGTCGAAGGCCAGGTTCAGGGCCAGGCGGACCCGCCGGTCGTTGAGCGGCGGTACCAGGGCATCGATGCGCAGCATCGAGGTTTCGGAGTTGGGATAGCTCTGGTCGATGGCGGTATCGTTGGCGTCGTTGACCGAAATGACGGGGGTGATGTCCGCCTCGCCGATCTTCACCATCGCGGCGCGGACCGACGATTCGGTGCGCCAGACATAGCGCACGTTCTCGACCGGCGGCTTGCCGCCCCACCAACTGTCGTTGCGCTTCGCCCGGATTTCTTCGTTGGTCGAGCTGACATATTGGTACGGGCCGGTGCCGACTGGCGTGCTCAGCTTATCGGTCGGCTGCTTCGGCGACACCAGCATCAGCGTCGCCATGTAGGTTGGCAGGATCGGCACGGCTTTATCCGAGATGACGTCCACCGTATAGGTGTCCACCGCTTCGCTGGTGACCTTCAGGCCACCGAACATGCGGGTGCGGGTTTCGCAGTCCATCTTGGGGTCCATGGTGCGCGCCATGCCCTTGATGAAGTTGGCGGCGTTGAAGTCCTCGCCGTCGTGGAATTTGACGCCCTGGCGCAGTTTGAAGCGCCAACGGAATTCGTCGATGCGCTCCCACGACGTGGCCAGACGCGGCTTCACCGAACCGTCGGCCGGATCGATCTCGGCCAGCGCCTCGACGATGTTGTTGCGCACCACCCGGCCGGTGGACGACCGGTTGGCGTTGCAACCGTCGATATTGTCCGGCTCTTCTGGCAGCACCACGGTCACCAGATTCGCCGTATTCTGGGCGACAGCCATTCCCGACATCGACACCGCAGCCAAGCAGGCAGCGGCGAAAGATGCCCCTAACGATAGAGTCCTAGCGAGACGATCTGCCATATCGCACCCCCCATTTTCATACGGCGCAACGGCGTTGCCGCGCCCGGACCATTGTCGGTCCTACTACCGGAAGATTAGCGGGAGGTGGCCGCGCCGAGTCAATAGTTGGCGGCAAAATAATGTATTGGATTTTGCATACTTCACATTATCCGGCACAAAATTTCCATGATTCACGAGTGCCCCTCACAAATCGAGGTCAGGACTCGTGATGGGACGACTTCTCTGTCCAACCAACCCGGGCCCACCCATCAAGCCGAGGCGGGCTCCACGTAGCTGACCGTGGCCCGTTCCATCAACCGGCGGTAGCGGCTCGCATCGAACGGCGTGCCGCGATGCAGACAGGCCCGGTTGTCCCAGATCGTCACATCGCCCACCAGCCACTTGTGGCTCAGCGTGTTTTCCGGGCGCGTCGCCATGGCCAGCAGCTCGTCCAACAGGGCGCGGCCTTTCTCGACCGGCCAGCCGACGATGTGCGCGGCATGGGCCCCGATCAGCAGGGACTTGCGCCCGGTGTTGCGGTTGACCTGCACCAGCCGGTGGCGCACGGCGGGGATTTCCAGCTTCTCCGCCTCGGTGAAGGTGAAGCCGACGAACTGGCGCGAATGGACCAGGCTGTGTTCGACGATCAGGTCTTCCACTTCGGCCTGCCGCGCCGGCGACAGGCTTTCGTAAACGGCGCGGGTCGAGGCGAACTCCGTATTGCCGCCCTCGGGCGGCACGATGCGCGCCGTCAGCACCGAACACAGCGACAGCGGATTGTTGAAGCTGCTGTCGGCATGCCACAGCATGTTGGCCTTCTTGTATAGCGCGCGGCGATCCTCGTCGGGGATCAGCTCGCCCGTGCGCATGTCGATGTTCGATTGGCGCGACAGCAGTGGCTTGCGGTCGGTCACCGAACTGGTGCGGCCCTGCAACGGCCCGAACCGCTGGCTGAAGGCGATCTGTTCCTCGTCGCTCATTGGCTGGTCGGAAAAGACCAGAACCGAATGCGCGTCGAACGCGGCGCGGATCGCCCTGAATGTCGCGTCGTCCAGATTGTCGGCCAGCGTGACGCCGCTGACGCGGGCACCGAAGACGGGGCCAAGTGGGGTAATGCCGATCGCCATGGAATGCCTCCCCTAAGGACAATGTCGAAGCGCCCCCTTTAAGGGGTCTTGTTCAGCGCCTGCAACCGAATGCCGACGTCATTTATACGTCTTTTGCGCCGTCGTCTTGGACTTGATGTAGTCCCAATCGTAGACGATGCCAAGGCCCGGGCCTTCCGGCACCGGGATGCAGCCGTCCTTGCCGATATTGTCGAAGGTGATATCGACATAGGCTTCTTTATAGATCGGATTGGCGCCGCGTTTGATCTTCGGGTGCAGCAGGCCCCATTCGTAATAGTTGGTATTGCGGATGGCGGCGATGCATTGGCGCGTCTCCGGCCCGCCGACGTGGATTTCGATGTCGACGCCCAGGGCCTCGGCGGCATGGGCCAGCTTCATGGTGGCCGTGATGCCGTCGTGGATGGCGTCGCCGCGTACATAGTCGGTGGCGCCCTCGACCAGGAAATTCATCCGCTGTTCCAAGCCGTGGGTATTCTCGCCCTGCAGCAGCGGCGTCTTGATCATGCCGCGCAGCTTGCGCGAGGCGAAGGTCGAAAGGCCGCCGTCGTTGAGCGAATCCTCCAGCCAGAAGAAGTTCTCGTCGTCGCAGGCCTTGGCCACTTTCAAGGCATCGCCGAAGGTCTCGTACTGATTGGCCGGGTCGAGCATCAGGTCCATCTTGCCGCCGACTCGTTGGCCGACCGCATGGATCATGGCGACATGCTCGGCGATGCTGGTGGTGCCCGATGACCACGGATGGATCTTGAAGCCCAGATAGCCTTGCTCCATCGCCTGCTGGGCGAAATCGGCATAAGCCCCGGGCGAATCCAGGCCGCCCCGTTTGTCGCCGCGCGTCGTGCTGAGATAGACCGGGATGCGCTTGCGATAGCCGCCCAGCAGTTCGTGGATCGGTGCGTCGTAGTACTTGCCGGCCAGGTCCCACAATGCATTGTCGACAGCGCCGACGCCGGTGCGCACCGCCTTCTTCAGATAGCGTTTGATCTGATTGTAGATGTGTTCGCGTTGCAGCGCGTCGAGCCCGATCAGCAGCGGCAACGCCTTGCCCAGTTCGGCCAGTTCGGCGCCGAGTGGCGATACGTATTCGCCGGTAACTCCGGTGTCGGTCAGCACCCTGAGCGCGAAGATATCGGCTTTATGCACGGTCCCCGGCTCATACACCGGCTTGGCCGGGCTGATGCCCATGTTGCGGACCTCACGCTCCATGACGTGAATCTCGAAGCCCGTGATCTTGGGTCCCTGCCGCATCGCAACCTCCCTCGGAAGCCCCTTGCGGGGTCGCTTTTTTTGCCACACCCGGGCCGCCTACACTTTAATCCGGTAATTCGGCAGGGGGAACGCCGTTGCGCATCGTCGATCTCATCGCCCGCCCGTCCATCGCAATTGCCATCCAGCGCCCTGATGCCTAAACTAAACGCAATATCCGGCCTCTTGCCGCCACGCCCCTGGCGGCCCTGGTCCATGCGATTGGCCCCTTAAAGAGGAAAAATGCGATGTGCGCCATGACCTTTGAAGACGCGCCCGGCGCCCTCCCGTTTTTCTGTGAATCGAGCAGGGGATATCGCCACCCATGACCATCGCCATCCGCCCCCTCCACCCCCTGTTCGCAGGCGAGGTTTCGGGCATCGATCTCGGCCAGCCCGTATCTGCCGCCGATGTGGCGGCCATCGAGGCCGGCATGGACCGTTATGCCGTCCTGGTCTTCCACGGCCAGCCGCTCGGCGACGCACAGCATCTGGCCTTCACCAAGGCCTTGGGGCCGTTGCAGAAGGGCTCCAATTTCGTCGCCAAGCGCGACAATCTGCGCCTCGATCCGGTCTTTGCCGATCCGTCCAACCTGGATAAGCAAGGCAAGCCCCGCGACCGCTTCGACGCCACCCGGCTCGGCCGCTTCGGCAACCGGCTGTGGCATACCGATGCCTCGTTCTGGGCCCAGGGCGCGAAATACTCGCTGCTTTCGGCCCGCACCATCCCGCCCCGCGGCGGCAACACAGAATTCGCTGATATGCGCGCTGCCTATGATGCCTTGGATGCCACCGCCAAGGCCGAAGTCGAAGACATGGTCTGCGAACATTCCATCCTGTTCTCGCGCGCCCAACTCGGCTTCACCGATTTCACCGCCAAGGAATTGGAGGACGCTGGATTCTCACGTCAAGTGCAACACCTGATGTTTTCAAGGAATGCCTCGGCGGGAGTTTTGTATCCGAGGCATTTTCTGGGCGTTGAGTTGACGGCCCATGTGATCTCGTCGATATCGCGGGCCGTGTAGTTTGTGATGTCAG
>CAMCUA010000090.1 GCA_945878455.1 Asaia bogorensis
ACGCTTTCCGATGCCTTACGCCAGCCTGCGCGATTTCATGGCGCGCCTCGAACGCGATGGTCAGTTGGTGCGCGTTGTCGAGCCGGTCTCGCCGGTCCTCGAAATGACCGAAATCCAAACCCGCCTGCTCGCCGAAGGCGGTCCGGCGGTTCTGTTCGAACATGTGTTGGACGCCGCCGGCGGGCGTCATCCCATGCCGGTGCTGGTCAATCTGTTCGGCACGGTCGAACGCGTCGCCCTCGGCATGGAGCGCACGCCCGATGGCCTGCGCCAGATCGGCGAGACGTTGGCCTTCCTGCGCCAGCCCGAACCGCCCGGCGGTTGGCGTCAGGCCATGGAGCTGCTGCCGCTGTTAAAGACGGTGATGGCCATGCGTCCGCGCACCACCTCGCGCGCCCCCTGTCACGAGGTGGTGTGGCGCGGCGCCGACATCGACCTCGGCCGCCTGCCGATCCAGACCTGCTGGCCGGGCGAACCGGCGCCCTTGATCACCTGGCCCCTGGTCGTCACCCAGGGCCCGGAAGCCGCCGATCCCGCTGGCGACAAGCGCGACCGTTTCAATCTCGGCATCTATCGCATGCAGGTGCTGGGACCGGATCGCACCTGCATGCGCTGGCTCGCCCATCGCGGCGGTGCCCAGCATCTGCAGCGCTGGAAGCAGCGGCGTTCCGATCCGATGCCGGTGGCCGCCGTTATCGGCGCCGATCCTGGCACCATTCTGGCCGCCGTCACGCCGGTCCCCGATACCCTGTCGGAATATCAGTTCGCCGGTCTCTTGCGCGGCAAGGCGATGGAATTGGCCGATTGCCTGACCGTGCCGCTGAAGGTGCCGGCCGAGGCCGAAATCGTCATCGAAGGCCATGTGGCGCTCGAAGAGGTCGCCGCCGAAGGCCCCTACGGCGATCACACCGGCTATTACAATGCTGTCGAACCCTTCCCCGTGTTCACGGTCAGCGCCATTACCATGCGCCGCGACCCGATCTACCTGTCGACCTTCACCGGCCGGCCGCCCGACGAACCCTCGGTGCTGGGCGCGGCGCTGAACGACGTCTTTGTGCCGCTGATTACCCAGCAATTCCCCGAGATCGTCGATTTCTGGCTGCCGCCGGAGGCCTGTTCCTATCGCATCGCCGTGGTCTCCATGCGCAAATCCTATCCCGGCCATGCCAAGCGGGTGATGATGGCGGTGTGGTCCTACCTGCGCCAGTTCACCTACACCAAGTTCGTCATCGTCGTCGACGCCGACATCGACGCGCGCAACTGGACCGATGTGGTCTGGGCGATCTCGACCAACGTCGATCCCGGCCGCGACGTGATGATCGTCGAAAACACGCCCATCGACTATCTCGACTTCGCCTCGCCCGAACCGGGCCTCGGCGGCAAGATGGGCATCGACGCCACCGCCAAGATCGGGTCGGAGACCAGGCGCGAATGGGGCCGCAAGATCCGCATGTCCGAGGATATCGTCGCCGCTGTCACTGAAAAATGGGACCGTTACGGCCTGCCCGGCTCCGGCCGGCCCATCTGGAAGTGAGGCCGACGCCGTGAACTCGGACGATTTATTGTCGCCCCGGTTCTGGACGGTTCTCGCGCCGGCATTGACCATTGGCGTGCCGACGCCGCCCCGGCCGCTGCTGCCACCCGCCGGGGTGCTCGACGGCGTCGCCGCCGACATCGCGCGGGCCGGCTGGAGTCGCTGGCGCCCCGACGGCTGGGATGCCGACATCGCCGGCCTGGCCGAGTGCGTTGGCAAACTGGCGGCGGCTGGCCTGCCGACACCCTTCGTCTTCGTCTACGACCAAGCCTGGCTTCTGTTCGCCGGCCTTGCCCCGCTGCTCATTCGCCTGCTGGGCGCCGATTACCGAGGGCTGCCCGATTTCTGGGCCTGGCATGTGGCCGCCAGCGACGATGCCGCCGGCTGGGCGGCGCACCGAGACCGCGGCCGGCGCGCCCTGTTGCCCGATGGCGGCCCGGCGGCGCTCACCCTGTGGGTGGCGCTCACCGACGCTGCGGTGGAAAACGGCTGCATCCATCTGGTGCCGGCCGACCGCGATCCGACCTACGGTACGCCCGACGAAGACAGCCACCGCTTCCCGCCCGATGCCGTCGCCGCCGTGCCGGCCACCGCCGGCACCGTGCTCGCCTGGAATCAGGCGGTGTTGCATTGGGGCGGCCGCTCGAGCCGCCAGGCCAAGGCTCCACGCCTCAGCCTCTCGATGGAATTCCAGCGCGGCGATGTCGAACCCTTCAACCGCCCGCTGCTGCCCGCCGGCGTCTTCCCCGACCTCAAGGGGCGGCTTGGTCTGATCGCCAAACAGCTGGTGCAATACAGCCACATGGCGGCGCCGACGCCGCTGGTCGACGGCTTCCTCGCCCGCATGGCCGGCGACGCCCGGCGTTGACGGGTCGCTGCCTCGCCCATACATAAGGGGCTTCACGCTGCCTGTGCCACCTTCCCATGAGTCCGCCGCCATGACCGCCGACGATCTTGCCGTTCTCGCCCAGCATGCCACCGCATGGCCCTTTGCCGAGGCGCGCGAGTTGTTGAAGCGGGTCGGCGAGAAAGCGCCGGAGAAGGGCTACGTGCTGTTCGAAACCGGCTACGGTCCTTCCGGCCTGCCGCATATCGGCACCTTTGGCGAGGTGGCGCGCACGACAATGGTGCGCAAGGCCTTCTCGCTGCTGTCGCCGCTGCCGACCCGGCTGTTCGCCTTCTCCGACGACATGGACGGCCTGCGCAAGGTGCCCGACAACATCCCCAATAAGGAGATGGTGGCCAAGCATCTGGGCAAGCCGCTAACCCAGATCCCCGATCCGTTCGGCACCCACGAGAGCTTCGGGCATCACAACAACGCCCGCCTGCGCGCCTTCCTCGATACCTTCGGCTTCGAATACGAATTCCAAAGCTCCAGCGAATTCTACAAGTCCGGCCGCTTCGATGCGGCCTTGCTCGGCGTGCTCGCACGCTACGACGCGGTGATGAAGGTGATGCTGCCGTCGCTACGTGCCGAACGCCAGGCCACCTACAGCCCCTTCCTGCCGGTCAGCCCGACCACCGGGCGCGTCTTGCAGGTGCCGATCCTCGAGCGCGACGTGCAGGCCGGCACCATCGTCTTTCAGGACGAAGACGGCAGCAAGGTCGAAGCCCCTGTCACCGGCGGCCATTGCAAGCTGCAATGGAAGGTCGATTGGGCGATGCGCTGGGTGGCGCTCGGCGTCGATTACGAAATGTCGGGCAAGGATCTGATCGATTCTGTGCGCCTGTCCTCGGCGATCTGCCGCATCCTCGGCGCCGCCCCGCCGCTCAATCTCACCTACGAGCTGTTCCTCGACGATAAGGGCGAGAAGATATCCAAGTCGCGCGGCAATGGCCTCGCCGTGGACGAATGGCTGCGCTATGCGCCACCGGAAAGCCTAGCGCTGTTCATGTACCAGAAGCCGAAGGCGGCCAAGCGGCTGTATTTCGACGTCATTCCGCGCACGGTCGACGAATACCTGCAGCATCTCGCCGCCTATCCGGAGCAGGAGCCGGCCAAGCAGGTGGACAATCCGGTCTGGCACATCCACGCCGGCCATCCGCCCACCGAAGACGCGGCGCTCAGCTACGGCATCCTGTTGAACTTGGCCAGCGTCTGCCACACCGAAGACAAGTCGGTGCTTTGGCATTTCGTCTCGCGCTACCGGCCGGATGCCAAGCCGGAAACCCATCCGATTCTCGATCGGCTGATGGATTTCGCCATCGTCTACTACCGGGATTTCGTCAAGCCGGCGAAGACCTATCGTGCTCCCAGCAGCGCCGAACGCGCCGCGCTTACCGATCTCGACGCCACCTTGGTCGCCTTGCCGGCCGGCGCCTCGGCCGAAGACATCCAGACCCAGGTCTACGAAGTCGGCAAGCGCCACGCCTTTGCCGACCTCAGGGCCTGGTTCAAGGCGCTTTACGAAATCCTGCTCGGCCAGGAACAGGGGCCGCGCATGGGTTCCTTCATCGCGCTTTACGGCATCGACGAGACGGTGACGCTGATCCGCCGGGCGCTCGCCGGCGAAAACCTGGCCGCGTAGTCCCGCGTGCTGGCTGTCGACACGGCGACGCTGCTCGCCTTCGCGGTGCCGGCGGCGGCGCTGGTGCTGTCGCCCGGTCCCGATACGGTCTTGATCTTGCGCTATGCCCTGGGTTCCGGCCATCGGGTCGGCGTTGCCGCCGTCGCCGGGGTGCAGTTGGGGCTCATCGCCCACACACTGCTGGCCATCGCCGGCATCTCGGTGCTGATCGCCACCTCGCCGGTGCTGTTCAACGCCATCGCCATTGCCGGTGCCGCCTATCTCGCCTGGATCGGCTGGCAGGGCTTGCGCGGCGGCGGCGCACTGGCGCTCGGTGCTGGCGGGCGGGTCGGCGCCACCAAGGCGCTGCGCGATGCCTTCTTCTGCAACCTGCTCAACCCCAAGGTCATCCTGATGTTCCTGGCCTTGTTCCCGCAATTCGTCGATCCGGCCCGCTCCGACGTGCCGGCCCAACTGGCGACGCTGGCCGGCCTGCTGTTGCTGATCAACATCGTCTGGCAGCTACCGATGGCCTGGGCGGCGCAGGTGGCGCGGCGCTGGCTCGACCGACCGAATATCCAATTGGCCGTGGCGCGGGCGACCGGGGTCATCTTCATCGGCTTCGCCGTCTTGCTGCTGTACGATCACCTGGCGTGAACGGAGGCCGGGGCGATGAGCGCCACAGCGGAATTTCTCGAACATCTGCGTGACCTGCTGGGCGGCTTCGGGCCGTTCGCCGTCCGCCGCATGTTCGGCGGCGCCGGCCTGTTCCGCGACGGCGTCATGTTCGCCCTGATTGCCGATGACGTGCTCTATTTCAAGGCTGATGAGGTCAGCCGTGCCGATTTCGAGGCCGCCGGCAGCAGCCCCTTCGTCTACGACCGCAAAGGTCGCGACGCCGTCGTCATGTCCTACTGGCGGGCCCCGGAAGACGATATGGACGATGCCGATGCGCTCGCCGCCTGGGCGGCCAAGGGTTGGGAAGCAGCGCGCCGCGCCGCAACCAAAAAGCCGAAGCCCCGCAAGTCCCGGCGTCCAGCATGAGCGAAGGCGGCATGAGGGAGGCGGGGGCCCGTCTGCGCAAACATTCGGTGCGCATCGCCGGCCATGCCACCAGCCTGTCGGTGGAAGACGCCTTCTGGCAGGAGCTGACCGCCATCGCCGCCCGTCGCAGCGTCTCGGTCAACGACTTGGTCGCCCGCATCGACGATGGCCGCACCGGCAGCCTGTCGGCGGCCGTCCGCCTGTTCGTGCTCGGCGATCTGCAGCGGCGTGCTGGCGATTTGTCGTCTCCCAATCCCCCGGCGGGGAGAGGGTCGGGGTGAGGGGGAACCGCCGCCTGCCGGTTAGCTACTGAGCGGCCGAATCCTCGCAACAGCCCGCGGACAACGTCTTCTGACTTCTGTCGCTTCTGCGGCGGGCCCACTGGCTGCGGATGCGGTCGCGCTTGCGGCACGTCGATGACGTCTTCTCGGCGTGGTTAGCGCCAAGCGGAATTTCCGATAGATTGGTTTCGCGGCTTACGGGCGTTTGCTGCTGGCCGTGCGGTATCGACTTGAAGGGGTTGTGCTCGTGGAACCTATGCGGGGTCCGGCGCTACCGTCCAGTGAGGCTGTCGTCGAACGCCGGTCCGGCGTTCGGCAATACCTTATGGTCGGCCGCTGGATGGCGGCGGCGGCTTTCGTCCTCGCCTATCCCGTTTTGGAGTGGATCAGCTTTATCCACGAATACAAGGGACTGCCGGTCACGCCTTGGAACCCGGGTCTGGGCGTTGCGCTGGCCTTGATGCTGCTACGGGGGCCTCACTACGGGCTCGCGCTGTTTGTCGGCATCGTCCTTGCCGAGGTCGTCGACCTGCGCAGCGAACTCGAATGGCCGGTCATCCTCTGCATCGGGTTGGCTATTTCCTCAGGCTATGCGTTGGTCGCCGCCGCATTGCGCCAGCCGCTTCGGCTCGACCTCGGCTTGGCCCACCTGCGCGATGTGCTCGTCCTGCTCGCCGCCGGGATCGTTGGCGCGACGGTCATCACGCTTGTACTGACCCTGCTTCTCTTGGTCATCGGCAAACTCGATTGGGGCGATATCGTCATCGCCTCGCCACCGTTCCTGGTGGGTGACATCATCGGCATCGCGGTGACGACCCCCCTCATGTTGCGCCTTGCCAAACATGTGCGCGAACGCACGCTGCGCCAGTTCGTGCCGTCGATGCCGGAAGCCGCCTTCCTCGGCGTTGTCATCGTCATCGTGCTTTGGTTGATTGCCGGCACCGAAAGCGCCGACAGGTTCAAGGCATTTTACCTGCTCTTCCTGCCGGTGGTTCTGGCCGCGGTGCGCCATGGGCTCGACGGTGCCTGTCTCGGCCTTGCCGCTACGCAACTCGGCCTCGTCGGGTTGCTCCATCTGCACGGCTACGATACCAATACCTTCACCGAATTCCAGGTCTTGATGTTCGTGCTGACGGCAACCGGTCTGATCGTCGGCATCGTCGGCAGCGAACGCCGGGTTGCCGACCGTGCCGCCCACGAATTCGAGGCAAGGCTCAAGGAAAAGGAAGCCGAGGTGGCGCAGGCAGCGCGCTTTAGCTTGGTCAGCGGTATGACGTCGGCCTTAGCCCACGAAATCAATCAACCGATGGCCGCTGCCCGTGCCTTGGCGCGCTCCGCCCAGGAATTGTTGCGCGCCCCGCGGATGGATGTGCCGCGCGCCGAAAGGAACCTGACGACCCTGATCGCCGAGATCGACCTGGCCAGCGGTATCGTGCGGCGCATGCGCGACTTTCTCCGCCGCGGCCGGCCGCATGTCAGCACCATCGATGTCCCCTTCATGCTCGACGATTGCCTTACCCTCATCCGCCCGGATGCCACGGCAAGGAAAATTCCCATCGATGTCGATCTTGCCAACCATCTGCCGGCGATCCACGGCGACCGGATCCAATTGCAGCAGATCGTGCTCAACCTCATTCGCAATGCCATCGACTCCATTGCCGGATCGTCCGTTGCCAGCGGTCGCATCCGCGTCACGGTGCGGCGCTCCGACGATTCGGCCTATCTCGAAATCGGCGTCGCGGATAACGGGCCTGGCATCCCGGCGGACGCGGTGGACCGCCTTTTCCAGCCGCTGATGACCTCGAAGAAAGAGGGCCTGGGTCTAGGCCTGTCCATTTGTCAGGCCATCGTCGAAGCTCACGGCGGCCGTATCTGGCTTCATGCGAACCAGGCTGGTATGACGGAATTCCGCTTCTCGCTGCCGCTTGAGCCGCCCTTACAGACGTGACCATGTCCAGCATCACGATTTTCCTCATCGACGATCAGGCTTCCGTGCGCCACGCCATGGGCGAAATGCTGAGCGTGTTCGGCTACAACGTCGAAGCCTTCGAATCGGCGGAAGGATTCTTGCAGGCGCTCGATCCGCAGTCGCAGGGCTGCGTCGTCGCCGACGTCCGGATGCCGGGCATGGATGGCATCGAACTGGTCCGCGAACTGGCGCGCCGGCAGGTGCTACTCCCCGTCGTGGTCGTCTCCGGCCATGCCGATATCGCCATGGCCGTCTCCGCGATCAAGGCCGGTGCCGAGGATTTCATCGAAAAGCCGGTCGATGACGTTCAGCTCGTCGCGGCGATCAATCGGGGGCTGGCCCGCATGCATCGACAAACGTACCTGCAGGAGTCGGTGCAGGACCTCCGCGACCGATATGAAAGACTGACGCCGCGCGAAAAGGAAGTCCTGCTGCTGGTTGTCGAGGGCTATACCAGCCATGCCATCGCCGAGCGGCTGGGAATCGGCACCCGTACTGTCGAAAGCTACCGCGTCCAGATTGCGGAAAAGCTGCGCGCGGAAAGCGTCGCTGTGCTGGTTCGCCAAGCTATCCGGCTCGGCGTCGTCGCTCCGTAAAACTACGCCCCAAGCAGCGCGGATACCGCGCCTGCCACCCCCACCGTACCCTTCGCAGACACGATGACCTTCGGGTCCGTTCCCCGGCGGGGTGGGCGCGCCATTTTGGCCGATTCATGGCAGCCGTCATCGCATTCGGGATGCCGGTGGGTGCATCCCAGCAGGTTAAGGAGTGCCTCATGATCCGCAAGAATTTGGCTGCCAATCCAATGTTCGCCCTCGAACTCCCGGCGCCGGGTTTGAATCCCTTGAATACCAAAGTCGCTGCTCTATTGGCTGCGCTGGTTTCTCCCGTGCTGGTGATCGCGTTGTTGGCTCCGTCGCCGATGATTCTGCCGGTTTTCAGCATCATGGCGCTGGTGGCCGCGGCTGCGATCGGCGTGTTGGCCTGGTATGTCGGTGCGCCAGGCCAAAGCGACCGCCTGACGATCTGGGATGTGTCCGGTGTTTGCCTGTTCCTCGGTTTCGCCGCGGGGATGCTCAGCGATCCGATGCAGGTGGTGCAGTTTTTCGACATGGGAACATCCGCCCGATAGAGGCGTCAATCACGACCAGGCCGGGCCCCTCTGGCAGCCCATCGGGCTGCGATGTCGGACTGGATACTTAAGGGAAGCCTGTTGATGTCGGGCGCGCCGCATGCTGACGAGCCTTTCTTCTTGCCGCACCATCGCCGTATCCGACGTTCACAGGTAGCTCTTGCCCTCCAGCGACAAGGGATGCCAGTGGCATGACTGAATTTTTAAGCGTCGAAGCCACCACGGCGCTGTTTCAGGTCATCTTGATCGACCTGGCTTTGGCCGGCGACAATGCAATCGTCATCGGTTTGGCTGCTGCTGGCCTGCCGGCGGAACAACGCGCTCGCGCCATTCTGATCGGCATCATCGCGGCGACGGTGCTGCGTATCGCCTTTGCCGGGATCACCACGCAACTTCTGTCCATGGTCGGACTGCTGCTGGCTGGCGGCATCCTCCTGCTCTGGGTCTGCTGGAAGATGTGGCGCGAATTGCGCGCCACGTCCCATGCAGCTTCCCTGGAGGGGACCGAGGTGATCACCGGTATCGACATCAACGCCGACGGCTCCATCGGTGGCCGTGCCGCGGGCAAGACGTTCGGTCAGGCCGCCTGGCAAATCGTCGTCGCCGACGTAACGATGTCGCTCGACAACGTCCTCGCTGTTGCCGGGGCGGCGCGCGAACACCCGCATGTCCTCATATTCGGACTGGCGTTATCGATTGCGCTGATGGGCATCGCCGCGAGTTTCATCGCCGGCCTGCTGCAAAAGCATCACTGGATCGGCTATGCTGGATTGGCCGTGATTCTCTATGTGGCGGTGGAGATGGTCTATCGCGGCACCCACGAGGTCTTGCCCGTCGTCATGTCCCTCGCCGCTCGCCTGTAGGGGTGCCGAGACTCGAAACCTAGCGGCCGAAACCCTTCAACAGCCCGCGGATCACATCTTCCGGCTTCTTCGGCTGCTGCGGAGCAGGCTGCTGTTGCGTTTGCGGTTGTTCTGGCGGTGTCGGCGTCGGCTCGCCGCTACCGAGTTCGGGCAGTACCTGTTGCAGGATCTTGCCGGCCGCCGGATTGCGCTCGTTCAGCTTGTCGATGACGCTGTTGGGGATCGGCAACGGTTGGCCGCCCAAGCCTGCTGTCTCGATGCGCACGTTGGGCTTGTCGAGCGGCCCCTTGATCTGGAAAGGCACCGTGGTCGGCACCTTGCTGGTGTTGCGCGTCAGATAGGCGGCGACCAGATTTTGTTTCACGTCGAGCTGGCCTTGCATGTCGATTTGCCAGTCCGGCAAATCGACGTCGCCCTTCGCCGTGCCGTTGCCCAGCGTCGAGACCAACTTGATGTCCTCGCTGTGTGCTACGCCCTTGGCGACGACGAAACTGCCAGTCAGGTCGGCCCGCCCATCGGATTTGCCGCCGGTCAGCACCCCGCCGAAGCGGTTCAGTCCGGTCAGCAGTTCGAACAGCCCGGCCAGGGGCGAGCCGCGCGAGGTCTGTGTCGTATCCACCCCGTTCAGGGCGAAGCGTCCGTTGCCGCCGAGTGTGCTGACGATGGCCGCCGTGCTGGCGCCGCTGCCGACAACGGCCAGCTCGGCGTTGATCGTTCCGGTGGCCTTGTCGGCGCTGCCGGTGGTGGCCAGCAGTTGCGCCAGATTGCCGCCTTGCAGGCTGAGGTTGGATGTCAGCCTGGGAATGTTGCCCGATTCCAGCGCCACGCCGCCGCTGAAGGCGCCGCCGAACAGCTTGCCCTGCAAGCGTTCCGTCCGGATGTTGCCGCCGCTCAGCGTCGCGGCGACATCGGCCTGTTCCAGCCGGTATCCCTGATAGCCCAGCGCCGTCGCATTCAGCGTCAAATCGGCGGCTAGCGCCTGCAAGGCGCCGAGGTTCAGCGGTTCGCGCGACCACGGCTCGCCCGCCACCGGCACGATGGCGTTGGCTAGCCTGCCGTTGGGCGGCGCCAGCCAGGCCGCTGGCACGATGGGTGGCCGTCCGTCGCCGGGCAGCGCTTCCGCCGCCCGTTGCGCCGGCAGGAAACGATCGACGACGATCTCTCCGGTACTCAGCTTGGCGGTCAGGCGCGGCTTGGCACTGCTGCTGTCGAAGGTCGCTTCGCCCTTGATCGCGGTTGCCCCGATGTTGCCGTCGATGGCGCTTAGGGCAACCTTCGCCGGCCCCCCTGTCATCTGGGCGGTGAGACCGATGGCCCCCAAGGGTCCGGCCGGACGATAGTCGCTGCCGAACAGGCGCAACAGCCGCGCCAGATCGGGATGGCGGACCGCCATGCGGCCGTCCACTGTGGCCTCGGCGGACAGCGCCGATACCTTGCCCTTCAAGGTGAATTCGCCGCCGGCCGCGGCCAAGGCGGCGTCCACGTTCGGGCTCAGCAGCGGCCCGTCGACGGTACCGCCCAGGCTGACCGCGCCGAGCTGTTCCGTCGGCAGCGGCGGGGTCATGCCGAACAGGCGGAACAGCCGCCCGCTATCCGGCGATTTCAGGTCGATGCGCAGGCCCTTGGCCGTCGGCGCCGTGCCGAAACCGTTCAGGCCGCCCGACAGGCCGATGCTGGAACCGGCGATGTCGGCGACGCTGGCTTGGCGGATCTGCATGTCGCCCTGTACCAGGGTCAGGTCCAGCACCACGTCGCGGATCGCTGTCCGTTGATAGGTCATGCTGTCGACGCGGGCACGCAGGTTGGCGTCGAAACCTTGCAGCGCCGCCAGTGCCGACAAAGCTGGCGGCGCCGCGCCGCCGCTACCCGCCACTGCGGTTGTTCCCGCCGCTGCTGGCGCCCGTTCGGTGCTGGGTGCGGAATCGGAGGGCGGCAAATAGGAATCGACGTTCAGCTTGTCGATGGTCAGGTTGGCGCCGAAGGCTGGGCGCTCGCGCAAGGCCACGGTCAGCCCGCCGGTGATGCGTGATCCGTCGACTGTTAGATCGAGCCCGCTCAGCTGCACCTCGTCGGTGGCATAGGCGATCTTGCTTTTCGCCGTGCTCCGCCGCAGCCGGTCGCCGGGTACCGATGGCAAAGGGCTGCCCAGCCAGTCGAGCACGCCGCGCAGGTCGTTGGCCGTGGCCCCGATCTCGCCGGCAAAACGCGGCTTGCCCTGGGCAAAGGTCAGCGCGCCGCTCAAGTTCGCTTCCGAACTGCCCGGCAGTTGCGCCGACAGCTGGTTGATGTCGATGCGTCCGCCGCCCAGGTCGGCGCTGGCGCGCAGATCGCGCACCAG
>CAMCUA010000091.1 GCA_945878455.1 Asaia bogorensis
CCGTATCAACGGAAATCCAGCGGCTGCCGGCGTGCCGGCATACCCGCGTCGCCAAATCGGCGAGGAACCCCCAGGCCGGCTCGTCGTGCACCAGATGATGGGTGAGAATGCCGGTCGGTTCCGCTGCATCGGCGTGCCCCGTCCGCCGGGCGCTGAGGTGATCGATGAGGCTGTGCAAGACCGACTCCACCCCCGCGAAACCGCGACTACCCCGCCAATCGACGGGATCGGCATGACAGTTCACCTGACGTAAACCGGGAACCGGTTCGGCCGATGTACGCGCCTTGCAGGCCGAAAGGCCACGAAATCCCGCCGCCGGAAGATGCGCGACGAGGTCGGCATCAATGCGGTTCCAAGGTGGCACCAGGATGGGGATAAAGCGATCGGAGAACAGGGTCGCCAGCCGTTCCCGGCCGCGCGCCAATTCGGCCATGACCTCGCGCCAGGGCCGACCGGCGGCCAGCTCCGACTTGCGCGCCGTCGATGGCGCCCGATTGGCGTGATTCCAGCCATGCTGAAGGACCGTCACGGCGGGAGAGTGCACAAGCGCATCGGCCAGATCGGCGCGCGCCTCAGCCGGGATCACCGCCAGCGCCACAGGAATACGCAGACCGCCGACCAGGGTCAGCAGCCGGCGCAGGGCAGGCCCATCGGTCGTTGCGTCGTCGTCGCGCCACCACAGACTTGCGACACGGCCGACGCTTGCCCAAGCATTCAATTCAACGTCCAATCCGTGCCATCCGTCCAAATGGCTATCGCTTCGAATCGACAAGTTTCACCGCGCACAAGCCACCACCCATTTTACCGAACCGATCTTGTGTAGGAAGTAGAACATAGGGGCAAGTAACAAGTAAGTAGGTCCCGATCTTCACATCTGCGTGCGCGCCAAGCCTGCAACGACTCGCGCCGTTTCCTCGGCACCTTGCAGACGCGGCCGGGCGGTCGCTGGGGGACGTTGCGCGGCCGCGGTGTCCGCCGCCTGGGCCAGTGCCTGGGGCGTCAACCCATCGGCGTCGACCACCGTCACCAAGCCGCGCTTGGCCAGCAAGCGGGCGCGGATCGTCTGTTCGGTTTCCTCGCCGCCGGCATAGGGCACAATGACCGCCGGCGTGCCCGTGCTCAGCAGCTCGACGATGGTGTTATAGCCGCCTTGCGAAATCGATAGGGCGGCGCCCCGCATCAGGGCCACGAAGTCGCGCCGGGCCCGTTCGACGGCGACGCCAGCCGGCGCCGTCGCGACAAGCTCGCGAAAGGTCGCTTCCGGCAGATTATCGCCGGCCAGCAACTGCCATGGTGCGCCGGCCATCCGGGTCAGCGGACGGGCGGCGAGCGCCATCTGCAACAAGGTATCGCCAACAGCGCCGCCGCCGGCAGACACCAGCACACCCCGCCGCTGGGCGGTCGCACCCGTCGGCTGGGCAGCCGACAGGTCGGCAACGTAGCCGGTATAGACCAGCCGGTCGCCCAATTCGCGGGCAAAGGGAAAGGTATCGTCGAAGGGGATCAGCGCCGGATCACCATGCACGAGTACCTTGTCGAACCGCGCGAGAGCTACATCGACCATTTCCCGATTGCGCTTGGGATCGGATTTTTCCACCAGGATGTCGCGCACCGAGGAGACGACCACGGGCCGGGGCGTCGCCGCCCAGGCCGCTTCGAGCAGCGGCGTCAGTTCGAAACGCATCTGACGCCGGCCGAAGGGAAAGAGTTCAACGATGACCACCTGTGGCCGGGTGGCATGAAAGACCTGCAGCAGGCGGTCGCGCCGGCGTTGCTTCCAGGCATCGTCGACGGGCGCGCCGTTTTCATCGAGCAACACCTTGAACGACATGTCGGCGGCGCGCACCGGGGGCAGTTGCACGAGATCAAGGCCGTCGCTGTCGATCACCGGCACCGCTTCGCCACCCGATACCAGCGTCACCTTCAGTCCAGCCCGGCGCATGGCTTGGGCCAATACCACCGCGCGCTTCAGATGGCCGATACCCAGCAGGTGCTGGACGTAGAAGAGGACGCTGGGCTGGCTCATGTCGGATTCAGGGGTTGGTTGAGACATTCGATACGGGGCACACCATCGGCATCGAGGCGGAACAGGTGCAGACAGTCACCATCAAGCCGATGCAGCGGTCGGCCCGTCATATCCCAACCGGCCGCCAAGGCATAGACAGCGCGGATCACGCCGCGATGGGTGACAGCACCAACGGGTGTCCCTTGGGCCGCGATTTCAACCAGCCAGGACCGTAGTCGCCACTGCACATCGCGCGGACTTTCACCGCCCGGTGGGCGGAAGTCGAGCCCCAACGCCTCGTTCGCCGCCATCGCCGCACCGCCCTCGGCACGCAGATCGGCAAGCGAGCGGCCTTCCCAAGCGCCCCAGGCCATCTCGCGCAGGCGATCTTCGACCGCCACCGGCCGGCCGAGCAGCAAGGCCGCCGTCTCGGCCGCCCGGCCGAGCGGACTCGATACCCAGCGATAGCGATCCAGTCCAGCCGGCAGCCGCCAGCCGGTGACCGCCGCCCGGCCGGCGGCGCTCAGCGGCACGTCGGCGTGGCCCTGGATGCGCTTTTCAGCGTTCCATTGCGTCGGCCCATGGCGCAGCAAAGCCAGCAGCGTCATCGCAGCGCCGCCAGCACGGCATCGAGCCGATGCGCCGCCGTCGCCATGTCGTTTTCCGTGGCCGTCAGGCGCGCGGCTTGCGCGCCCATCCGCTGGCGCAAGACCGCGTCGTCGAGCACACTGGCGAGCGCGTGAGCGAAAGCCACCGCGTCGCCGACCGGTGTCAACAGCCCGGTCACGCCGTGGCGCACGATCTGACCGACACCGCCCGTATCGCCCGCCACCACCGGCAGGCCCGCGGCCTGCGCCTCGAGTAGGGCCATGCCGTAAGCCTCGCGCACGGCCGGCCAGGCCATCGCATCGGCAGCGGCGTAGACAGCCGGCAGGTCCGCCGCCGCCACTTGACCCAGCCAGGTCACGCGCTGGCCAAGCGGCGCCAGGGTGGCGCGCGCCTCGGCCGCCGCGCTGCCGTTGCCGGCGACCAGCAGCCGCCAGGGGCGGTTGGCAAGGCGGGCCAGCGCAGCGCCCAGGACACGGAACGAGTCGAGTTTGTCGGGTCGCAGCATGGCGACCGTCAGCAGCCAGGGTTCCCCCACTGGCACGGCGAGCCGGGCGGCAAGCCGGGACCGATGCCCGTCGCGATCGGCCGCCGCTGCCGCAAAGACAGAGCCGTCGAGAAAGGGGCGCAGCCCGACGCTGCGACAATCCTGCTTCAGCAGTGGGGCGAGGCAGACCGCATCCAGGGGATTGAAACCGATGACCGCATCCGCCGCGCCAATCGCCGCCGCCGCCGCCGCGTAACCCTGCGCCCAAGGACCGTCCCGGCGCTTCGGCGCGTGCGACGCTTCAGCCACCACGTAGGGAATGCCGAGGCCGACGGCAACCGCCGGCCCGAGCCAGTCCGGCGCCTTATGATACAGGTGATAGGTGAACCAGACCTGCGGACGACGCTCCGGCGGCACGGCGCGATAGCGTTGGATCAGCCGCCCCGCCAGCCGGGCGCCTTGCGCCGCCAGCCGCCGTTGACGGAGCGGATCACCGATGCGGTCATAAGCGCGAAAGCGCGACGCCACATCGACCCGATGGCCCGCGGCGCGCAGCGCAGCGATGAGCAGCCGGGCCATGCGCCGATCGCCCGATGGGGTCGGGTGATCCGGCGGCTTCAAGGGTGCGTAGAAGGCGACGCGCATGCGGGAGCATCGATAGCGGACGTTTCAGGCACGGCATGGGCCTTCGCGCTGCCTTCTCCCCGCCCTGAGGTCACCAGGCCGAAGCGGCGGGCGAGTGGAGCGACCCAGCGATCGAGGGAATAGTCGGCGGCGAGCACCGCCCGCCCTGCTTCGCCAAGCCGGAACCGCAACGCCGGATCGCCGATCAACCGGGCCATGGCGCGGGCGAGTGCAGCCGGATCCTCGGTCGGCACCAGCAGGCCGGTGCGACCGTCGTCGATCAATTCCGGCACCGCCGAGACGGTTGTCGACAGGCAGGCCAGTCCCTGGCTTTGCGCCTCCATCAAGACATTGGGCAGACCGTCGCGGTCGCCTGTGGCGTCCACCCGGCAGGGCAGAACGAACAGATCGGCGCGGCGGTATTGTTCGAGCACGGCCGCCTGCGGCTGCGCCCCCATCCAGTCGATGCGGCCGGCAAGACCCAGCTGTTCGGCTTGCCGGCGCAAGCGCTTGCGCAAGGAACCGCCGCCGATATGGACGAGCCGCCAGTGCAGGTCGGCCGGCAGCAACGCCAAAGCGCGCAGCAGAACGTCGAAGCCTTTTTTCGCCACCGTCCGCCCGACGGTGAGGACGATGGCCGGGCGCGCTGCATCGGTGCCATCAGCCGGGGTGGCGGCGCGCGGCGCCGGCGGGAAGCGCCCGAGGTCGAGCCCGTGGTAGACCAGTTCCACGTCAGCCCCATCCGGCGCCAAGGCGCGCAGATGTTCGGCGTTGAGCGCCGTGCACGTCACCGCCCAACGGCTGTCGGCCAGCTTTTCACGCTTTTCCCACTCCGGTGTCGTCCAAATATCCTTGGCGTGGGCGGAAACGCTCCAGGGCAGGCCGCGCAGCAGCGCCGCGTAGCGGGCAACCGAAGCCGGCGTGTGCAGGAAGTGGGCGTGTAGCCATTCGACATCGCCGGCCAGTTCATGGGCCAGCACCAAGGCCTGACCGAAGCGGCGCACCCGGTTCGGCGTCGGATCGCGCCACAGATCGCCGAGCCAGACAGCAAAGGCCGCACGATAGCGCGGCTGCCGGCGCAGCCCCCGCCAAGCGGCAAAGACGCGCCGCGGCTCCTGATACAGATATTCCGGCAGATACAGCAGCGGCGCGACGATTTCGCCATTGACCGGATGCACGGCACGGTCGGTCGGATGGCGCAGCGATACAATCCGGATATCGAGACCGAGCCGCTCCAGCGCCCGTATTTCTTGCGCGATAAAGGTTTCGGAAAGTCGAGGGTAACCTTTGAGGACGAAGGCCACAGCCCGAACTCGCGGCCCGGACCGCATCGGCGCGCTCGATGCGGTGTGGACGTTCAAGTCGCGTGGCCGATCACCGCCAGCCGCGCCTCTCGATCGCGTTGGCTCAGCCAGCCATCGACCAGGCGGTTGATGGTCGACAAGCCGTCGAGCAAGCCGGGAATACGCACTTCGGATGGACGACGCTGCGTCGGCAGGGCACGCAGCGCATCGGCCATCACCGACGGGCGGCGCAGGCTGTCGTCCTCGAGCATCTGACAGAGGCCGAGTTCGCCGGCGCGCGAGGCGCGGATATGCTGCTCCATGCGGGGCACCGTGCGCGGTACCAGCAGTGTCGGCTTATCGAACGATATGAATTCGCAGAAAATATTATAGCCGCCCATGGCGACGACGCCGGCAGCGTTGGCCATCAGGCTTTCGACATGCGCGTCGAATGTGATGGCCTGCACCTGCGGCAACTGGCTGGCGCGTTGCTTGAACCCGCCTTGCAGATTGGCGTTCATAAAAGGACCCAGCACCAGCAGCGCCGGCAGCAACCCTTCCGGATTGTGTTCGTAGGCGCGCAATACCCAATCGATGAGGACCGCCCCATCGCCGCCGCCGCCCGTGGTAACCAGCAGATAGGGTTCGTTGGAGGTAACGGCAGCCAACGATTCCGCCCCGCCGCCGGATGGCAGCGCGCGGCGCAGATAGCCGGTGTAGTGCATCTTGCGCCGTACCGACGCCGGCACGTTGACGCCTTCCAACGGATCGCAAATCTGCGGCAGGCCGTAAACCCAGATTTGGTCGTAAAGATCGCGCAGCGCCGGAATGGCGTTCTTGCGGTTCCACTCCTCCTGCAACATCGCCGGATCGTCCATGATGTCGCGCAAGCCGAGGATCAGCGGCACGCCTTGCGCCTTCATCATGGCGAGCGTATCGCCCACCTCGCCGCGCAGGCCGAGCGGCTCCTTGTCGACCAGGACCAGATCGGGGGCGAAGGTGCTGGCCGTATGGCGGATGATTTCGGCGCGCATGGCCAGTGTCTCTTCGACCGCCATGTCGAGACTGAGCGAGGTATAGTTGCCGTTGCGCAGCTTGATGACGCCGGGAATGCGCACGAAGTCGACGCGCGTGCGGAAATCGAAGCTGCCGATGATCGGCGAGCCTGATAAAATCAGCACCGACAAGTCCTTGCGCGAATCGACCAGCGCATGCGCGATGGCTCGACACCGCCTGAGATGACCCAGGCCGAAGGAGTCGTGACTGTAGATGAGCAGCCGCTTGCGGCCCCGGTCGCGGGACATTGGCGTTTCCCATCCTTTTTGCCTGCGCTCAGTCGCCGGCATGGTATATCTGCTATTCGTCCGTGCAAACCAATATGTTACGCATCCGCATGGAGAAATTGCCCGGGATGCCGGTGGGATGCGCGGCGTTATCGCGTGGATTGCAATCTGGGTGGCCCAAACCGGAGCGACGCCCGGCGGGCAGGGTGTTTACGGCGGACAAGCCCTCGCCCATAGTCGCCAAAGAGGATAAAAGTCGGGGCGACCGCGGCGCGACGACCAGGGGTATCCATGGAACGCACGATTTTTCGCTATATCCTGCGCTACAGCTTGAAAGAGCAGATCATCCTGCTGGTCTCCACCGCGATTTCGTTCCCTTTTCTTTATTACTCCCTGGACCTGCCCAAGCAGATCATCAACAAGGCGATCAGCGGCAAGGATTTCCCGCAGGAATTTCTTCTCTGGGAAGTGGATCAGCTGCCCTACCTGTTCATCATGTGCGGCTTGTTCTTGCTGCTCGTGCTGATCAACGGCGCCTTCAAGTACCATATTCAGGTCTTTTCCGGGCAATTGGGCGAACGCATGCTGCGCCGGCTGCGCTACGACTTGTTCGCCCGTATCCTGCGCTTTCCCCTGCCGCAATTCCGCCGTGTCTCGCAGGGCGAGCTGATCTCGATGATTACCGGCGAGGTTGAGACGCTGGGCGGCTATATCGGCGATTCGATCAAGCTGCCGGCCTGGGAAGGCGGCACGCTGCTGACCATTCTGATCTTCATGTTCGTGCAGGACCCCTACCTGGGCACCGCCGCCATCGCCCTCTATCCGCTGCAGATGTATGTCATCCCCAAGCTGCAGCGACGGGTCAACCAGTTGGGCAAACAGCGGGTACAGGCCGTGCGCAAGGTGTCCGAGCGCATCGGCGAGGTGGTTGGCGGCATCCAGGACGTTCACGCCAACGACACGTCGGAATACGAATTGGCCGACTTCTCGCGGCGCATGGGCGCCATCTACAAGATCCGCTTCGATATCTTCCGCAAGAAATTTTTCATCAAATTTCTCAACAACTTCATTGCCCAGCTGACGCCGTTTTTCTTCTATGCCATCGGCGGCTATCTGGTGATCCGCGGCAATCTTTCCTTCGGTGCCCTGGTGGCCGCGCTCGCCGCCTATAAGGACCTGTCCTCGCCGTGGCGCGAGCTGCTCAACTACTACCAGCAGAAAGAGGATGCCCGGATCAAGTACGAGCAACTGGTCGAGCAGTTCCAGATCCCCGACATGCTGGAAGAAGGGCTGGTGCACGGCCATCCGGATTCGGTGCCGCCGCTGACCGGCACCGTGGTGGCGACGAACCTGACGCTGGAGGAAGAAGGTGGCATTAAGATCCTCGATGGGGTCAACGTCCGCTTCGACCTCGACGCCCATGTCGCCATCGTCGGGGCCAGCGGTTCAGGACGCGCCGGACTGGTGCGCTTGTTGGCCCGTCTGATCAAGCCAACGGCCGGAACTATCCGCATCGGCGAACATAATCTGGTCGCCCTGCCCGAATCGATCACCGGGCGGAGGTTGGCCTATGTCGACCAGACGGCGCGCCTGTTTTCCGGTAGCGTCCGCGACAACCTGTTGTATGGGCTGAAGCACCGCGCCGTACGGCCGGCCGCATACAGCGGCGAGGCCTTGGCCGAATACAATCGCTTCATCGACGAAGCCCGTGAGGCCGGCAATACGACCAGCGACGCCGGCGCCGATTGGATCGATTACGAGGCCGCCGGTGTTGACGGACCGGAGGCCCTGCGCGCCCGCACCTTCGACGTGCTCGGCATGACCGATCTTAAGGATGACATCTATGCCTTGGGCCTGATGGGCACCATCGACCCGTCCCGGCGCGCCGATCTCGCCGCCTCCATCCTGGAGGCCCGGCGGCGGTTGCGCGCCCACCTGAAGGAACCGCAGCTAGCCCGCCTGATCGAGCCGTTCGACCGAGATGTATACAATGTCAACATGTCAGTGGCCGAAAATCTGCTGTTCGGCACCCCGATCGGATCGGAATTCGACCTGGAGCACCTGGGTCAGAACGCCTATGTGCGCTCCGTCCTGGCCAAGGTCGGGCTGGACGAGACGTTCTTCACCACAGGTGTACGCATCGCCACCATCATGGTCGAATTGTTCCAAGACCTGCCCCCCGACCACGAATACTTCGAGCGCTACAGCTTCATCAGCGCCGACGACCTGCCGGAATTCCAGCAGTTGGTGCGCCGGGTCGAGACTGGCGAAACGGCGACGCTGAACGAGACCGAGCGCAGCCTGCTGCTGTCGCTGCCGTTCAAAGTGATTGCCGGGCGCCACCGGTTGGGCGTCATCGACGAGGGCATCCGCGCGCAGATTCTGCGTGCCCGCAAACTGTTCGCAGCCGAACTGCCCGACAATCTGCGCGGCACCGTCGCCTTTTTCGATGCCCAGACCTATAACGCCGCCGCCCCCATTCAGGACAATATCCTGTTCGGCAAGGTCGTTTACGGCCGCCGCGAGGCCGGCCAACAGATCGCCGAGCTTATCCACACGGTCATCGGCGAATTGAACCTGGATAACGAACTGCTGGAGGTCGGCCTGGAAACCCAGGTCGGCATCTCAGGTGGCCGCCTGAGCACCGCGCAGGGGCAGAAAATCGCCGTCGCCCGTGCCGTCCTTAAACGGCCTGACATTCTGATCGTCAACGACGCCATTGCCGCGCTCGACCCAGCCAGCCAGACCGCCATCGCCCAGGGCCTGTTCAACGAGTTCAAGACGCGCGGCATGGTCTGGGTGGTGAGCCGGCTGGACTACGTGCAGCAGTTCGACCACGCCATCGTCATGCACGGCGGCAAGGTGGAGGAATATGGCAAGATCGCGGATCTCAACCAACCCGGACGGAGCTTGCATGCCTTGCTCAACGGCCACTGACGGAACGAGGATCGAGGAGGGCGAACCGTGGAATTCAGCGATGCGGTGAAGCTGCTGCGCAGCATTCCCATGTTTGCGAAGGTCGATCCCGCGAAGCTCAAGCTTTTGGCCTTCGCCAGCGACTATCTGACCTTTGAGGATGGCGAAATCTTGGCCCGTGAGGGCGACCATGCCGACACCGTCTATATCATCGAGGAAGGCGATGTCGATGTCATGTCCCGCGTCGGCGAGTTGGACATCGCGGTGGCCAAGCTTGGCCGTCACGCCCTGATCGGCGAAATGGCGATCTTTCGCAATACGACCCGCAGCGCGACCCTGCGGGCCAATGGCAAAGTCGGCGTCCTAAGCCTGGCCGGCGACATGTTCCTGCGCACGGTGACGGAAAATCCCGATGCCGCCATGGTGGTTATGCGCATCCTGTCGGAGAAGATCGCGCTGGCCACCACCCAGCTGGAAAATTCCCAAGCCCGCCTGATCCATTTGGAAACACAGCCCGAGTCGGAAGAACACAACGGCTGATCGGCCCCACCCCGGTCGCCAGGTCTGGCGGATTGCCTGAAAACCGGCTATGACCCGCGCCCGAACGATGCATACCCCCCGCACCTGAACATGGCCGACAGCACCGATCCCATTGGGCAACGGCGTACCTTCGCCATCATCTCCCACCCCGACGCCGGCAAGACGACGCTGACCGAAAAGCTGTTGCTGTTCGGCGGCGCCATCCAGCTTGCCGGTGCGGTGAAGGCGCGCGGCGACGCCAGGCGGGCACATTCGGATTGGATGAAGGTGGAGCGCGAGCGCGGCATCTCGGTCGCCTCGTCGGTGATGACCTTCGACTATGCCGGTTGCACCTTCAACCTGCTCGATACCCCGGGCCACGAAGACTTCAGCGAGGATACCTATCGCACGCTGTCGGCCGTCGATTCGGCGGTCATGGTGATCGATGCGGCGCGCGGCATCCAGGAACAGACCCGCAAACTGTTCGAGGTCTGCCGGCTGCGCGACATGCCGATCATCACCTTCATCAACAAGCTCGACCGCGACGGGCGCAGCCCGTTCGAACTGTTGGACGAGATCGAGCAGACGCTGATGCTCGACGTCAGCCCGGTGACCTGGCCTATCGGCATGGGCCGCCGTTTTGCCGGTTCGTACGATCTGCGCGACGACACGTTGGTGCTGATGCCGCGCACCAAGGGCGCGACGGTGGCCGAGGGCGTGATCGTCGATGGCTTGAACGATCCTCGGCTGGAACAGATGGTCGCCGCCGACCTGGTCGCCGAGCTGCGCGAAGAAGCCGACATGGCGCTCGGCCTCTGCGCCGATTTCGACGAGGCGGCCTATCGCGCCGGCAACCTGACGCCGATCTTCTTCGGCAGCGCTATCAACAATTTCGGCGTGCGCGAACTGCTCAACGGCCTGGCCAAACTGGCGCCGCCACCCTGTCCCCGCCCGGCGGTGGAACGCGCCGTGCAGCCGGGCGAACCTTCCGTCACCGGCTTCGTGTTCAAGATCCAAGCCAACATGGATCCCAAGCACCGCGACCGCATCGCCTTCATGCGCCTGTGCTCGGGCCATTTCCGTCGCGGCATGAAACTGACGCACACACGCACCGGCAAGCAGATCGCCATGACCGCCCCGGTGATGTTCCTGGCCCAGGACAGAGAAGTGGCCGAAGATGCCTGGGCTGGCGATATCATCGGCGTGCCCAACCATGGGACATTGCGCATCGGCGATACGCTGACCGAAGGCGAGAACCTGCATTTCACCGGCATTCCGTCGTTCGCACCGGAACTGTTGCAAACGGTGCGACCCGACGACCCGCTGCGCGCCAAGCACCTGGGCCGGGCGCTGACCCAACTGGCCGAGGAAGGCGCGGCGCGGGTCTTTCGGCCACGCCTCGGCGCCGATTGGATCGTCGGCGTCGTCGGCAATTTGCAGTTCGAGGTGATGGCCGACCGCATCCGCACCGAATACCAGGTGCCCTGCCGCTTCGAACCGACGTCCTTCTATACCGCCCGATGGCTCGCCGCCGACGACGAGCGCGAGATGAAACGCTTTGCCGACGCCAATGTGAGCAGCATGGCCGATGACCATTCCGGCGACCCGGTTTTCCTGGCGCGCAATGCCTGGCACCTGAATCACACCATCGAGACCTGGCCCGCCCTCCGATTCCAGAAGACCCGCGAGCAGGCGATTTAACAGCTTCCACGGTACCCACGGTTCAGTCAGGATGCGGCCACATTGGCCAACCGCAACAGGCTGGGAGACTTCGATGAAGCGTTCGTTCCTCGCCGCGGCGATCATGATCGGCCTTTACTGCCTGGGCGGCACCCCGGC
>CAMCUA010000092.1 GCA_945878455.1 Asaia bogorensis
GCATTCCTTGAAAACATCAGGTGTTGCACTTGACGTGAGAATCCAGCGCTATCCGAGACAAGGTCATCGATGCCTATAAAGAAATTATGCGCATGGCAATCTAAGGGGCGCTGCTGAAACGCCGGCAGTCTTCCGGGGCGGGCCCAATGAACGAAACAATGGTGCTGGAGATCGGCACCGAAGCCTTGATCCAGGTGCTGTTGATTTCTGGCCCGGCGATGATCGCCGGGATGGTCATCGGATTGATCATCGCTTTGTTCCAGGCGCTAACGTCGATTCAGGAAATGACCTTGACCTTCGTTCCCAAGATCCTGGCCATTTTTCTGTCGCTGGTCCTGTTCCTGCCGTTCATGATGACATCGCTGATCGAATTTACCCGAACCATCTTCGATCGCATGATCGCGCTTTAGGGGGCAGGGTGCACCGTCATGCTGCGTGACATTCTGACCCTTAACCTCTTTGCCTTCTTCCTGATTTTCGCCAGAATCGGCTCGGCGTTGATGCTGTTGCCGGCCTACAGCGCAACGTTCGTGCCGACCGAGGCGCGGTTGTTGTTCGCATTGGCCGTGTCCTTTGTGTTGACACCAATTCTGGCTGAGCGGTTGCCCGGGTTGCCAGGATCGGTCTCGGGCCTGTTTCTGTTGCTTGCTGGTGAAGTCTTGGTAGGCAGTTTCATCGGCATGGTTGCCCGCGTCACGGTGTCCCTATTGCAGACCGCCGGCACGGTCATCGCCTTCGTTTCCAGTTTGGCCAATGCTCTGGTGCAGGATCCCGTGGCCGATCAGCAGAGTGCAACGATCGCCGGGTTTCTCGGCAATGTTGGGGTGTTGATGCTGTTCGCCACCGATATGCACCATCTGATGTTGAAAGCCGTGGTCGAGAGCTATGGCATTTTCGAGCCAGGGGCGACGCCGGTATGGGGCGATTTCGGTCAGGTCATGGCCCGCCGGGTCGGCGATGCCTTTGCTATCGGCGTACAGATTTCGGCGCCGTTGATTGTCACGGCCTTCGTTTATTATCTGGGTTTGGGCCTGCTCGGCCGGCTGATGCCAAATTTGCCGATTTTTTTCGTTGCCGTTCCGGTGCAGTTGATCATCCAACTCGCGGTATTGGCCATTGCCATGACCGGCATGATGCTGGTGTACCTCAACCACTTCGAAAGCTCTCTGCTGAATTTCGGCGCAAGTTGAGGCGGACGTCCGATGGCTGAACAAGACGACGCCACAAAGACCGAAGAACCGACAGCTAGGAGAATGGCCACGGCGCGTGGCGATGGTCATGTCGCCCAGTCGCAAGAAATCCGCAGCTGGATGATTCTGCTCGGCGGTTCGGCTGGACTGCTGTTAATGGCGCCCTGGATGTCGAGCAACATCAGCGCCATCAGCGCTCGTTTCATCGAGACCCCCGACACCATTTCCGTCGACATGGAGCACCTGCGCCTGGTGATGGTCGATGCGCTGCTCGAACTCGGGCTGGTCATGGCACCCTTGATGGGTCTGTTGTTGGTGATGGCTTTCGCCTCCAGCATCGGTCAGTTCGGATTCCTTTACGCGCCGAAGAAGATACGCCCCAAGTTGAGCAACATTTCGGTGCTCAGCGGCGTCAAGCGCATGTTTTCCATGCCGGCCGTGGTCGAGTTCCTCAAGGGCCTAATCAAGCTGACAGTTGTCGCCGCCATCGCCTTCAGTATGACGATGCCGCTAATCCGCGACCTTCCCATCATGGCCGACTTGGAACTTATCGATTCCCTGCACCGCATCCATGCCATCGCCATCCGTCTGACAGTGGGTACGCTGGTAGCAATGACGGTGATCGCGGCGCTGGACTTTCTCTATCAGAAGTTCATCTTCACGAAGCAACAGCGGATGAGCCGTCAGGAAGTCCGCGATGAACACAGACAGTCCGAAGGCGATCCGCAGATAAAGGCGCGTATCCGTCGTATTCGGACCGAGCGGGCCCGGCGGCGAATGATGGCCGCGGTGCCGGAAGCCGACGTGGTCATCACCAACCCGACCCATTTCGCCGTTGCCCTGCGCTACGACATGGCAACCATGCAGGCGCCCCGGCTGGTGGCCAAGGGCGTCGATCATCTCGCCATGCGGATTCGCCAGGTAGCGGAAGAACATGATGTGGCCATCGTCGAAAACCCACCGATTGCCCGCGCTCTTTACGCCGCCGTCGAACTGGACGAAGAGATTCCGCCGGAACATTATAGGGCGGTAGCCGAAATCATCGGTTACGTCATGCGCCTGCGCGGTGAGTTGCCGCAAACTTAGTCCTTTGTCCTACCCGGTGGCGGAAATGTCGGTAACCACGACGGACGGGCCAGCTGGTCTGTCAGGCCAATCCGCCCGTGTTGTGTGGCGCGAGCCGCTTGCCTGGGTGGCAAGTGCGGTCGGGCTGGGATTGTCAGCCGCAACCGCCGCCTGGCTTATCGATGCGGTCCCTGTCGTCGCAATGTTGAGCGTCGCCGCCGCCCTTGCGCTGTCCGTAGCCGCCTGGTTCGAGGCGTCGCGCCGGGCTACGGATCGGGCCGCCATCCAGCTTCGGCGCTTTGCCGAGGCGACGGACGATCCCCTGCTGATGGTAAGCCGTATGGGGGTGACGACATTTACCAATGCGGCTTTCCGCCGTCTGGTCGGCGCCGAGGCGAGCGAAGGCGTGGGGATCGCCAGGTTGCAGGACCTGGTACAGGACGGCGAGCGATGGCAGGAGGCACTGGCGGCAACCGCCGAACGTGCTTTCGCTGGCGAGGCAGGAGAGCTGGAAGTCCCGATCCAGCCGGCCGGTAGCGGGAGTGGGGGGCTTATCTGGTTACGTCTGGTGGCCCAGCCGCTGCCCGATGGTGGGGTCGCCTGGTGTGGCGAGGACGTCGGCGAGCGCCGACGCGCCGAAGTGCGGCTCAAACGCCAACTCAACCTGTTGGCGGACTTCCTCGACAATCTGCCGGTCGGCTTCTTTTCCGTCGATGCCGAGGGGCGCTTTCTCTACATAAACCGTACGCTGGCGGATTGGTTGGGTGAATCCGCTCAATCCCTATGTCGGGGCACCCAGCGGTTTGCCGACTTCGTCGCCGCCGAGGCGCCGCGCGAGGGACCGGCCATCGGCGATCTCTTCGGCGCCTTTCAGCGCGGCGACGATGGCGAGGTGACGTTGCGTCCGCGAACGGGCGCACCCTTTCGCGCCTATCTGGCGCAGTCGCAGTTGGCGGAGGAAGATGGGGCATTCGTCCACAGCCGTTCGTTGGTGCTGCGCGATCAATGGCCGTTGAAAGACGCGGCGGGGGGGCCTTCTGCAGCACAGCGGGTTCGCTGGCTGTTCGATCAGGCGCCCGTCGGTGTCGCGATGGTCGACCTCGGTGGTCAGGTCAGCGATTGCAATCGCGCCTTTCTCAAATTGATCGGGCTGCACCGGGATGGCGTGGTCGGAAGGCCGTTGACCGACCGCATCAGTCTGGAAGACAGGGGCGATGTCACGGGGCAACTTTCTAAAGTCCTGATGGGAACCATGCGAGCGGCCCATCTGGAGGTGCGTATGCCCGGCGTCAATCGCGACTTGGTGGCCTCGCTCTATGCCAGCCGCATGGAGGAGGCCGATGGCGATGTCGCCGGCCTGGTGGTCCATTTCATCGACACGACGGAACAGAAGCACCTGGAGGCGCAATTCGCTCACTCGCAGAAGATGCAGGCGGTCGGCCAACTTGCCGGCGGAGTGGCGCACGACTTCAATAACCTGCTGACGGCGATGATCGGTTTTTCCGACTTGCTGTTGGAACGCCATGGCCCGGAGGATCCTTCCTTCGCCGATATCATGCAGATCAAGCAGAATGCCAATCGGGCGACCAACCTGGTGCGCCAGCTGTTGGCTTTCTCGCGCAAACAGACGCTAAAGCCGGTCTTCCTCGACATCACCGAAGCGCTATCGGATATGACCAGCCTGTTGCGTCGGTTGCTTGGCGAAAACCTGGAGCTGGTGATGGAGCACGGCGCCGACCTGGGCGTCGTCCGGGTCGACCCCGGACAAATGGACCAAGTGATCGTCAATTTAGCGGTCAATGCGCGGGATGCCATGCCGGGTGGTGGTACACTCACCCTCCGGACCTCGAGGCTGACGCTGTCGGAGTCGGCGGAACGCGGCCCGGAGTTGATCCCGGCCGGCGACTACGTGGTGATCGAGGTGATCGACACCGGTGTCGGCATCCGTAAGGAAGACATGGGACTGATCTTCGAACCTTTCTTTTCGACCAAGGAGGTCGGTGCTGGCACCGGCCTCGGACTTTCCACCGTATACGGCATCATTAAACAGACTGACGGCTATATCGTCGTCGACAGCGCGCCGGGCGAGGGTACGACGTTTTGTATTTACCTGCCGCGCTACGAGCCGGCCGTCGCACCGGTGACGGAGGGCGAGTTGGCGACAGGCCGGAGCAGCGCCCGCATCGCCAACAGCGATGAAGCGACGGCTGACCTGACCGGCGTGGGAACCGTCTTGTTGGTCGAGGACGAAGACGCGGTCCGCATGTTTGGCGCCCGGGCCTTGCGCGCCCGAGGTTACCGCGTTCTGGAGGCACCCAACGGCGAAGCGGCACTGGATGTCATCAACGACGGCGAGGCGGTCATTGATATCATCGTCAGCGACGTGGTCATGCCCGGCATGGACGGCCATACACTGGTTCGTCTGGTGCGCCAGGAGCTACCTACGGTCCGCGTCATCCTGATGTCGGGTTATGCCGAGGACGTCGTTTCCGCCGACCTGTGGGCCGATCCAACCATCCACTTCCTGCCTAAGCCGTTTACCCTCCAGGGCCTTGCCGCCAAAGTAAAAGGCGTTCTCGAAAGCCCTCTGGACTCAAGCGCGCCGTAGGAAGGCTGTCAGCGCACGGCGAGAACGATCTTGCCTTGCAGGTGACGGGACTCGCTCAGCCGGTGAGCGGCGACTGCCTCTGCCAGGGGGAATACCGTGATCGTCGGCGGACGGATAGCGCCGGAATCGATCAGCGTGACGATGCGTTCCAGCTGTGCCCGGCCGCGACCGACAGCGGGACGAAGCGACGCTACGTCGGCGCGGGGCGAGACTGGGGCTTTGCGTCCGCCACCGACAAAAGCCGCACGACCGCCTGGACGGATGACGGCGAAGGAGCGTTGCGCGACATCGCCACCGACCGTGTCGAAGACGGCGTCGCAGCCGGACACCACCTGTGTGAAATCCGTGGTGTTGTAGTCGATGACTTGATCGGCACCCAGACCATATAGGTAGTCGTGGTTGTTCTTGCTGGCCGTGGTGATGACGCGGGCACCGATGTATTTGGCCAACTGGAGGGCGAATCCGGCGACGCCGCCGGCTCCACCTTGAATCAGGATTGTTTCGCCCTTTTTCAGTTGTAGCGTCGTTTCGATGGCGTTGATGGCGGTCAGACCGGTTAGCGCCAGGGCAGCCGTTTCGATGTGCGAGGTGCGTTTCGGTTTCTTGCCGACGATATCGGCCTTAATGGCGATCCGCTCGGCATAGGAGCCTTCCAGCGTGGCGTCGCAGATGGCAAAAACCTCGTCGCCGACGCGTAATCCGGGGGTATCGCTGCCGGCTTCCCGGACGACACCTGATAAATCCCGGCCAAGGATATGGGGCAAGGGCCTGACCGTATCGCCATAATGGTCCGACCTGGTTTTCCAGTCCGCCGCGTTGACGCTGACGGCATGAATGTCGACGACGACCTCGCCCGCACCGCGCACGGGATCGGGAAAATCGCCATATATCAGGACCTCGGGGGGACCATATCGATCGAAGTACGATGCTTTCATGATCCGCGCCCCCAGGTTATGTATGTTGGACGTGGCATAGCATGTTGGGTGCTGTGCAGAAAGGCCAGGGTTGGCCGGCATGGGCCAGGGCATTTCGCAGGATGCCGACATCGGGCTAAGATAGAACCCGCCGTAGCTTGTTCACCCTTGGTGCGGCTGTTATCTGTCCCTTGCCTGGCCTGTTTGCGCCGCTCAGCGGTTGCGACGCCGTTACAGCGACGAGGCACGATCATGAGCAATCAGGGAATGGAAAGTGCCGCCGCATCCCCGACGCGGCGGCTGACGGTGACTGACCTGCAGGCGATGAAGGGCAAGACGCCGATCGTCAGCCTGACCGCCTATACCGCCTGGACGGCCCGCCTGATCGATCCCTTTACCGACATTGCGCTGGTTGGCGACAGCTTGGGGATGGTGGTCTACGGCCTGCCATCCACCCTGGGCGTGACGCTCGACATGATGATCGCCCATGGCCGTGCTGTGGTCGGTGCGACGCGCCGCGCCTTCGTGCTGATCGACATGCCCTTCGCCAGTTTCGAGACAAACCCCGAGCAGGCCTTTGCCAATGCCGCCCGGGTTATGGTGGAAACGGGGGCCTCCGGGGTCAAATTGGAATGCAGCCCGGCGATGGTACCGACGGTGGCCTTCCTGACCGAACGCGGCATTCCGGTGATGGCCCATGTCGGGCTGACGCCGCAGTCTGTACACCGGCTGGGCGGCTATCGGGCGCGCGGCCGCGATCCGCAGGAGGCCGAGCGCATGGTGCAGACGGCGCTGGCCCTGCAGAACGCCGGTGCCTTCTCCATCCTGATCGAGGCCACGGTCGAGCCCGTGGCACGCCAAGTAGCCGAGGCACTGGCCGTGCCGACCATCGGCATCGGCGCCTCGGCGGCTTGCGACGGGCAGGTTCTGGTCAGCGAGGACATGCTGGGCCTGACCGGCAAGCGCACGGCGAAGTTCGTGCGCCGTTACGCCGAACTGGGCGATGCACTGGCCGCCGCCGCCGCAACCTATGCCGAGGATGTCCGGGCCCGCCGCTTCCCGGGGGCGGAACACACCTATCCAGCGACCTGACAATCGTCAACGTATAGGCAAGACAGCGATGTAGGACCCGGTCCCTAGTCCTGGTGCCGCCTGAGTTCGTCTGTGAATGCTGGTATGCCACGGGCCATTGATTTCACCTGGCGCTGGCTATAGCGTCCCCCCGGGTCGCGAACCGATAGGAATGTGGCCTTCGGCCCAATAGACACTGAGGGGAACAGTCCGATGATCCGTAACGCCGCTGCGCAGCATGCCAATCCGAAAAGCGACATCGAGATCGCCCAGGCCGCCACCATGCGGCGCGTTGTCGACGTGGCCAAGGACAAGCTGGGCATCGACGATTCGAAGCTGGACCCCTACGGCCATTACAAGGCGAAGATCTCGCTCGATTATATCAAGACGCTAGCGGGCAAGCCGGATGGCAAGCTGATCCTGGTTACCGCGATCACGCCGACTCCGGCGGGCGAGGGCAAGACGACGACGACCGTCGGGCTTGGCGACGCGCTCAACGTCATCGGCAAGAAGGCGATCATCTGCCTGCGCGAGCCCAGCCTTGGCCCCTGCTTCGGCATGAAGGGCGGGGCGGCCGGCGGCGGTTATTCCCAGGTTGTGCCGATGGAGGACATTAACCTCCACTTCACCGGTGACTTCCATGCCATCGGCACCGCCAACAACTTGCTGGCGGCGATGATCGACAATCACGTCTATTGGGGCAACGCGCTCGGCATCGACAACCGGCGCATCGCCTGGCGCCGGGCGCTGGACATGAATGACCGTTCGCTGCGCGAGATCGTCACCTCGCTGGGCGGCGTCGCCAACGGCTTCCCGCGCGAGGGCGGCTTCGACATCACGGTGGCGTCGGAAATCATGGCCATCCTTTGCCTATCGTCGGATCTAGACGACCTGCAACGGCGCCTGGGTAACATCGTCGTCGGCTATACCCGCGATCGCAAGCCGGTGACGGCGCGCGACCTGGAAGCGCACGGCGCCATGTCGGTGCTGCTCAAGGAAGCAATGGCACCGAACTTGGTGCAGACGCTGGAAGGCAGCCCGGCATTCATCCATGGCGGTCCGTTCGCCAATATCGCGCACGGCTGCAATTCCATGATGGCGACGAAGACGGCGTTGAAGCTGGCTGATTACGTGGTCACCGAAGCCGGTTTCGGCGCCGACCTGGGCGCCGAGAAGTTCTTTGACATCAAGTGCCGCAAGGGTGGGCTGAAGCCGGCCGCCGCGGTGATCGTCGCCACCGTGCGGGCCTTGAAGATGCACGGCGGCGTGCCGCGCGATCAGCTCAAGGTCGAAAACCTGGCGGCGTTGGAAAAGGGCTTCGCCAACTTGGCCCGCCATTTGGAGAACGTGAAGAGCTTCGGCGTGCCGCCGGTCGTCGGTATCAACAAGTTCTCTGCCGATACGCGGGCCGAGGTCGAACTGGTCATCAAGAAGTGCGCCGAGCTCGGCATCGTCGCCATCGAGTCCGACCATTGGGCCGGCGGCGGCGAAGGAGCGCGGCCCTTGGCCGAAGCGGTGGTCGCCGCGATCGGCAAGAGCACGTCGGAATTCACGCCGCTTTATCCCGACGATATGCCGCTGCTCGAAAAGGTGCGGACCATCGCGCGCAAAATCTATCGCGCCAAGGATATCGTTGCCGACGACAAGGTGGTAGCGCAGTTGAAGGAATTGGACGCCGACTATGGCAAGTTCCCGGTCTGCATCGCCAAGACTCAGTACAGCTTTTCTTCCGACGGTGCCGTGAAAGGGGCGCCGGAGGGCTTCACCATCCCGATCCGCGAAGTGCGACTGTCGGCCGGCGCCGAATTCATCGTCATTGTCTGCGGCGATGTGATGACCATGCCCGGCCTGCCCCGCGTGCCGGCGGCCAACAGCATCAAACTCGATTCCGTCGGTCGGGTGACGGGTCTGTTCTAATTCCGTAGAGCACCGACAGCCCGTTCCAGGGTCGGGTAGCGTGAGCCGAGGGTCAGAGCGCGGGCCAGCATGAAGATGAAATAGGACAGCCACAGGCCGTGGTTGTCGAGCCAGGGCACCAGTGTCGCCGCGCAGACGAGGAAGACCGACGCCGATAGGAAGGCCATGTTGCGCATCTCGCGGGCGCGGGTGGCGCCGACGAAGATGCCGTCGATCGTGAAGCTCCACACCGAATAGAGCGGCGCCACCACGACCCAGGGCAGGAATTCACGCGCCATCTCCCGCACCGCGGGGATCCTGGTCATCAAATCGATGATCCAGGGACCGGCCAGGATATAGACGGCACTGGTCGTCGCCGCGACGCCGAGCGCCCAGCCACCGCAATAGATCACCGCAGTACGGAACCGGTCTCGGTCGCCGGCGCCGTAAGCGCTGCCGGCCAAAGCCGAAACCGCATGGGCGAAGCCGTCCAGCCAATAGGCGGAGATGAACACCATGTGGATCAGGATGGCGTTGGCGGCCAATACCGTATCGCCGCTGCGCGCGCTGATGACGGTGAGCAGCGACATGCAGCCTGAAAGTGAGATGGTGCGCAGAAAGATGTCGCGGTTGATGCCCAGCATGCGCTTGAACTTGTCGGCCTGGCGCAGAAGCTCCCAGCGCCAGGCGCCGGGGGCGTTGGCCAGAATATGCCGGGCCAGGGTCAGACCGATGCCGAGCGCGATGTACTGTGCCGCCAATGATGCCCAGGCGACGCCCGTCACGCCCAGCCCCAGTTCGAAGACGAACAAGAAATCCAGGCCGACGTTGATGCCGTTCATCAGCAGTTGCAGAGCCAACACGGAACCGGCCCTCTGCATGCCGATGAACCAGCCCAGCAACACGAAATTGGCCAGCATCGCCGGCGCGGCCCAGATGCGTACGGCGAAATAGTCGCGGGCTAGGACCTCGACCGCCGGAGAGGCGCCGAACAGCTTGAAGGCCAGCCAGGCCAGCGGCAGCTGGAACAGGATCAGGCCGCAGGCAATGGCCAGGGCCAGGCCGAAGGGTCGGGCCAAGGCGGCACGCATCTCGTCACCGTCGCCGGCCCCGACGGCTTGCGCCGTCAGGCCGGTGGTTCCCATGCGCAGGAAGCCGAGACTGAGGAACAGGATATTGAAGATGGTCGTGCCGACCGCCACGGCACCAATGTATTCGGCCCCCGGCAGATGGCCGACAACAGCCGTATCCACGGCGCCGAGCAGGGGCACCGAGACGCTGGAAAACATAATGGGGCCAGCCAGGCGCCATACCCGGCGGTGCCACGACAGCACGGAAACGTGCAAGGGATTCTCCCGATTCAATGGCGCAACATCGCATGGTTCACGGCGCCATGCACCCCGTCCTTGTGTACAGCCATCGCCGCCGGGGGCAGCCACTGCTAAGCTGGGGTCATGATGTCGAATACTCCCGATACCGCGCGTGCGACCGTCAATGTTGGGGGCGTCGTCGTCGGTGTCATCCTTGCCGGCGGCCGGGGGCGGCGCATGGCTGGCGTGGACAAGCTATCGAGCGTGCTTGCCGGCCGGAGTTTGCTGGCTAGGGTGATCGAGCGAGCTCAGCCGCAGGTCGCCAGGCTGGCGATCAACGCCAATGGAGATGCTGGTCGTTTGGTCGATTACAGTCTGCCCGTGTTGGCCGATTCGATAGCAGATTTCGCTGGACCGTTGGCCGGGGTTCTCGCCGGCATGGAGTGGGCGGCCTCCCAGCCGGACTGCCGTTGGTTGGTCACATTCCCCGCCGATGCGCCGTTCCTGCCTTATGATCTGGTAGGGCGACTGCTCAATGCCGCGATGGCGGCCAGTGCCTCAATGGCCTTGGCAACCTCGGGCGGACGGTTGCATCCGGTCTTCGGCTTGTGGTCACCGCAGCTTCGCGGCGATCTGCGCCGTGCCCTGGTCGAGGAAGGCCTGCGCAAAGTCGATCTGTGGACAGCTCGCCACCATCCGGCATGTGTCAATTATCCGGTCGATCCGGTCGATCCTTTTTTCAACGTCAATCGCCCCGCCGACCTTACCGAGGCCGAGCGATTGCTGCCTGTCGTCGAAGCGCTAGGGAGGTAGGTATGAAGGTTGTTGCCATCTGTCACCGTCGGGGGGAATACGCGCCCAGCGATTTCACCCCCTATCTGGAGGCCGAAGCCTTGCAGGCGCTGCGGCTGTTCGCGGTGGAGAAAATTCGGGAGATCTACAGCCGTACCGACGGCAAGGGCGCCATCATTGTATTGGAAGCCAGGGACGAGGCCGAAGCACGGGCTTTTCTCGAAACACTGCCACTGGTGCAAAAGGGCATGTTGGAGATTGAGCTCTATGGCACGAAGCCATATCGCGGCATCGTTTCTCACCTACCGCCTGGCGATTGATGGTGAATCGAGAAAAAGTGCTACCGCCGCCAGCAGCCGACGCTCGGGGAAGGAGCAATCGAAGAAGCCGCCCCATTGACGGGCGGTGGCGCCGAAATACCTTGGCGATCCCGGCTCCGCAGTGTCATTCGCGTGGTTTTGGTATTTCGGATCCAGAATCCAGGGTCGTTGACCTGAATCCATCACGGGGACTTGCTCAGGAGATGCCGGCGAATGACAGGGGAGCGAACGGTGGCAGGCGCGAGGTCAGGCGGTGAGCGATAAGGGTGCGGCACCGTTTCCCGCCAAAACGGTGCTTCCCTCGACAGAGCCCTTGGAAGCGACGGAATTTTTCCGTCGTATCGACGAACTAGAACGGGCGCTGAAACATCTCGCC
>CAMCUA010000093.1 GCA_945878455.1 Asaia bogorensis
CACGTTCGAATCGGTTCGGCAACGGACAGTTTGCGAGGGGAAAGAAACACAGACGGTCTTCCCGCTTGCAGAGGAGGTCTCCATTCGCATCGTTTTTGCCGACGATCACAATCTGATCCGCGAGACCGTGGGCATCCTGCTCACGAAACTGGCCAAGGACGTCGAGGTGGTCGAGGCCAGCACCTTTGACGAAGCCCTCGCCAAGGCGATGTCCGGGCCGCCGCCGGATCTAATTATCCTCGATCTTTATATGCCCGGCATGAACCACCTGCGCGGAGTCGAGGAGATGCGCGCAAGGTTTCAGCATGTTCCCATCGTCATCCTCACCGGATCGGTCGATCTGAACGATGCTTAATTCCGCCCTGGCCCGTGGCGCATCGGGCTATATTCCCAAGACCATCGGTAGCCAGGCGATGCTGAACGCATTGCGTCGCGTCATCGACGGCGAGACCTTCATGCCGTCCATGCTGGTGGCAGACTCGGAAAAGCTCAATCTTGGCAATTCGGATAGCGAACGCCAGGCTGACGACATCGAAGCGGCCAAGTCCAACCCTCTGCACAAGCTGACCCCGCGCGAACGCGAGGTGGTTCTGCTGCTGACCGCCGGCCATTCCAACAAGGAAATCGCCCGTCAGCTGGAACTGCAGGAAATTGCCGTTAAGGTCCACCTGAAGGGCATTTATCGCAAGTTGGGTGTCATAAACCGCACCCAGGCCGTGCGTTCAGTCATTGAATTGGGCTTTGACGCCTCAACGCGCCGCCATCTCAGCAACGCGCAACCCGCCGCTGCCCGCCGCAATCTGAAGAGCGAACCCGTCCGTTCCGGCACCTAAGGCCTTATTCCCTACGCCACCAACGTCACGGCGTTTTCTTCAGCGCGCCCATGAAGGCCTGGTCCTGGCCGGTAGCCATGAACAATAGGGCGCAGCCCAGCAGTCGGTCGCCGTCGACGCGGCTTGGGCAGTCGTTTTCCGATACCTCCAACCGGGTCTTGCCGTCATCTTTATGGTCGGCCGGCAAGGCATTGGGGTTGTCGGACTCGCGGCGCAGGTTCGTCGGCTCGGCCGGCATCACCTGGATATCAGGGATGACACCCCAGGACTGAATCGATTGGCCGCTCGGCGTGTAATAGAGTTGCGTGGTCAATTTCAACGCACCCTCGCGCGACATTGGCATGATCGTCTGCACCGAACCTTTGCCGAAGGAGCGCGCGCCCATGACCCGGGCGCGGCCCAGGTCCTGTAAAGCCCCGGCAACGATCTCGGAGGCTGAGGCCGAACCGCCGTTGATCAGCACCAGCACCGGCAGTCCCGCCGCCAGATCGCCGCGCGTGGCGCGATAGGTATGCACATTGGCACCGAACCTGCCACGTACTTCCAAGATCGTCCCTTCGGTCAAAAATGCATCCGACAGCCACAGGGATGCGTCCAACAAGCCCCCTGGGTTGTTGCGCAAGTCAAGCACGATGCCGCTCAATTTCCCGCCGGCCTCGGCACGCAGCGCCTCCATGGCCTGCTCGACGCCGGTCTGTACCTGCTCATTAAATCCCGCCACGCGCAGATAGCCGACGCTGCCCTCCAGGCGCCATTTCACCGGTCGCACGCGGATCGCTGCTCGTTCCAATGCCACAACGAACGGCAATTGCTCGCCCCGCTTGATAGTCAAGCGAACAGAGGTCCCCGGCGGACCGCGCATGCGCCCCACAGCGTCGGTCAGGCCAACGCCTTCGATCGGTTCCGCATCGACATGGGTGATCAGGTCACCAGGTTGGATGCCGGCCCGGGCGGCCGGCGTGTCCTCAATCGGCGCGATGACTCTGATATGGCCATCCTCTTGCGTCACTTCGATACCAAGACCGCCGAAGCGGCCGGTGGTCGAAATTTGCATCTCACCAAACTCGCGGGCGTTCAAATACAACGTATGTGGATCCAGCTTGCTCAGCATGCTGTCGAGCGCCGCCTCAACGACATCCGCCGGCTTTCCGGTTCCCTTGGTGGTGCCGAACTTGCGTGCGCCTTCGATTGCCGCTGACAGCAAAATCTCGTCCTCGACCGGCCGGACATAGCCATCGCGTACCCGGCTGAAGGCGTCCTGGAAGTGCTCGATCTGCGCCTGCACCTCGGGTCCGCTGCTGGGTACGCTCAGCTCGCCGACGATGGCGGACAACCGCGACAGTTCCACCTGCGCCGCAGGCGACAAGGGGGTATTGCCGCTAAACAGCTCGCGCACCACGCGCGCCACGGCGGTTCCATCCGGCCCGCAGGCGGCCAGCAGCACCGCCGCCAGCAATACACCGCCCATGCCCAATAGGGTCTTACGGCAGGTCGCCATCATCGACTTTCGCCTCGTTGCCTCGAAATATTCGGCCCATGCGCCGAACAATCCAACCCAAAATTCGGTCCACATCTTGGTTGCTGACCTAGCACGTCCCCGCGTTACCAGGCCCGCCACCGCCATAGTCCTGCAACATCTCACCCATATTCAAGACCACATTGCGGTTAAGTGCGGATTTGCTGACGGTCAGCACGGTATTCAAGCCCAGTAGGAAGTGCGGCACATGAATCGAGGCCTGGATTTCCGCTTAGAGCATGAAATCATGATCCTATTGCCGACACGGTCGGACGCAGCTCGTGCAGCAGCCAGATGTCCATGGCGAATAATATCAGCGCGCCCGCCTGATGTAGGGAGGCGAGGGCTACCGGCACCACCAGCAGTAACGTCGCAATGCCCAGGCACACTTGGAGCAAGGCCGCCAACAATACGCCATTTCCGACCAGGCGGACGGCAGGCGCCCATCGGAGCCCCCGCGTCGCTAGCCATGTCGCGACGGCCGTCGCCGCCGTGACCATAGCGAGAATGCGGTGGTTGAACTGGACTGTGGCAATGTTCTCGAACAGGTTGCGCCACCATGGCTCGAATTCCATCAGCCCCTCGGGCACCAGTTTTCCGTCCATCAAGGGAAAGGTGTTGTAGGTGAAACCCGCATCCAGCCCGGCGACGAAACCGCCGGCCAGTGCCGTCGCAAAAACCAAAGCCAGCAGGCCGCCGGCCAGCCGTCGCGCCCGCCGCCGGACGCTGTCGGCAAGTTCAGCGGCATGCGCAGCCGGCACGGTACGAGCCCGCTTCAGTAAAATACGTAGCAGCAGCCCGAAAATCAGGAGCCCCAGGGCCAGGTGCGCCGTCAACCGGTAGGGGCTGACGTCCGGTTCATCGACCAGACCGCTCATGACCATATACCAGCCCATGCCACCTTGCGCTGCTCCAAGCAGGAACAGGAGCATGAGTCGCGACAGCATCATGCGGCCGACCCAGCCGCGCCAGAAAAAGACGACCAGCGGCACGGCGAAGACGACGCCGATTAGGCGACCCCACAGCCGGTGGCTGAACTCCAGCCAGAAGATGACCTTGAATTCCGCCAGGGTCATCCCGACGTGCACGTGGCGATACTCTGGATATTGCTGGTACCGTTCGAAGACCATCTGCCATTCGCTGTCGTTGAATGGCGGCAACCAGCCGGTTACGGGTTGCCACTCGACCATCGACAGGCCCGCGTTGTTAAGCCGCGTCAGGCCGCCCAACAGCACCATGGCAAACACCATAATCAAGACAATAACCAGCCAGGCGATGACGGCGCGGTCCTGCCGACGCAATCCCAGGTGGTCGGACATCCCTGTGGTTACGGCTTCGGACAAGCCTTCGCTCCTTGCCGGCGAGAGGAATCCTATCGGCGGGTAGCCGGACAGTTTGACAACCTATGCCGCCACATTCCCTGAGGCCGCACATGTGATAAGTATCGGATGAAAATCACCGTTAACCAAGTCCTCAGACCTTCTGGGAGCAAGTAACCCCTTCGGCGGCTGGCATGTTGGCCATAGCCAACGATGAAGTGGAAGTTGTAGCGTCTTCCTGGAATCAGGGCTGCACGCAGAAAACGGCCAGGCAATTCGGGGAGAGCGCGGTGAAATTCCTGTATTTCGATGACTACAGGCTCGGTGTATTGCGGGGCGACCAGGTGGTGGATATCGCCACCGAGGTGCAGGATGTGCCGCACACGGACAGTCGTAATCTGATCAATGGATTGATCGAACACTACGATGCCTATAAGGCCAAACTGCAAAAGGCCGTTGCCGGCGGCAAGGGCATCCCGCTTTCCAGCGTGAAAATCCGCCCGCCGCTGCCGCGACCCGGCAACATCGACTGCATGGCCGTCAACTACATGGAGGACGGTACGCGCAGCGAACCGGCGCCGATCAACGCCTTTCAAAAGGCCCCCGGCGCCATCATCGGCGATGGCGATACCATGGTCCTGCCCGATGTACCTGCCGGTATCTTCGAAGGCGAGGCCGAACTTGCCCTGGTCATCGGCAAGCGGGCGACCAACGTGCGCGCCGCCGACGCCATGGGCCACGTCTTCGGCTTTGTCAATTTCATCGACGGATCGGCCCGCGCCCTGCCCCCGGCTGGCAATACCTTTTTTCAGATGAAGTCGCGCGATACCTTTGCGCCGATCGGCCCCTTCCTGGTCACCGCCGATGAAGTCACCGACCCGCACAAGCTGCAGGTTCGCCTGTGGGTCAACGGCGTCCTCAAGCAGAACTTCAATACCGACGACATGGCCCATCGCATCCCGCGCTGTATCGAATGGCTCAGCTCGATCCACACCCTGGAACCGGGTTACCTGGTCGCCACCGGTACCAACCACGGCGGCCTCAATGCGTTTCACGATGGTGACCGGGTGGAGCTGGAGGTCGATGGCCTGGGCCGGCTGCGCTTCGGCGTGCGCGACGACCTTAAGCGAACGTGGTCGCGCGACACTCGGCTGGAACACAAGAAGAAGGGCCTGGAAGGCGCCTTCACGCCGCAGCTCACCGGAAAGTATGCCAAGAATGCCTGAATGTTCGGCCGCCTCGATGGCCAAGCTAATGCAACGGTTCTTTTCATAGGGAGGCAACGGTCATGTCAGGGAATGCCAGCAACTACGGCCCGACGGCCGCGCGTGAACACAAGCGCCCGGGCCGCGACGTCCGGCCGTCCACGACGACTGTCGATATCCATAATCATGTCTGGTCTTTGGAGGCCGGTGCTTACGTCAAGCCGTTCGAAGACCCCTCGACAATCTCAATGACCCGCATAGCCAGCGATCAGACCCGCTCGCTGATGGATAAGCAGGCGGCAGACCGCCGGCCCTTGCAGCTCGATTGGAAGCTGCGCCTCGTCGATATGGACAAAATGGGCGTCGATATCCAGGTGCTCTCGCCCGTACCCCGCCAAATGTACGGTGCCCTGCCGCCCGACGTGGTCGTCAAAAGCGCGGAGCTGGTCAACAACAACATTGCTGCCATGGCAGCCAACCGCCCGGATCGCTTCGCCGCCATCGGCACCGTGCCGTTACAGGAACCGATGGCCGCGGTTGCCGAGTTGGAGCGCTGCATGCGCAAACTCGGCTTCAAGGGGGTGCAGCTGCCGAGCAACATCAACGGCCGCGAACTTTCCGATCCAGCCTTCGAACCATTCTGGGCGAAAGCGGCTCAGTTGGGTGCCATCGTCTTCATCCATCCCAGCGGCTTTACCCATCCCGAACGTCTGGTCCGCTTCTACCTCAACAACGTCATCGGCAATCCGCTGGAGACGACCATCGCCATCCACTACCTGATCATGGACGGCGTACTCGAACGATATCCGAGGCTGAAGATTATCGCCGCCCACGGCGGCGGTTTCGCCGCCGCCTATCATGGCCGCATGGACCATGGCTGGGGCGCCCGTCCGGATGCCCGCGGCCAGTTGCCGAAGCCGCCGACGACCTATCTCAAGCAGATGTACTTCGACACCATCGTCTTCACGCCGGAGCAGCTGGCTCACCTGATCGCCACCTACGGTGCCGACCGCATCATGATCGGCACCGACTATCCCGCCGACATGGGCGAATACGATCCCATCGCCCATGTCGCCCAGGTACCGTCGATGGATGCCAAGACGCTGTCGGCGATTTGCGGCGGCAACGCAGTGCGCCTGTTCGGCCTGGATAAGATGGCCGCGGCGAAAATGGCGGCGGCCAGCTAAGCCGCTTCTCGGCAGCAATAGGGGCGGGTTTCAAACCCGCCCCTACGACCGCTTCATAGGGGTTGGTTTCAAACCGACCCCCTTAAAGCCTAGTCGGGTACGACGATGTCGAGCAGCGGCGCATGTTGCTGTGCGCCGTAGACATCGCTGTCTGTCGGGTCGCCTGAAGGCGCGGCGCGCGGGATGGTCACCTTGATGGCATAGGCTACATCGTAGGGAATCACCGATACCTCGTTGTGCGACAGGCCGTAAAGGCCCGCGATCCGATGAGCGTCGAGCGCGCCGCTGTCGCGCACCCGGAGATAGGTCGCCTCGTCGGCGAACATGACGTCGAGCGTGATCTGCAAGGCCCCTGCGTTCTTCGATCGGATGACCTTGGCCAGGTTCTTCAGTAGCGTCATCGTGCCGTTCTCCTCAGACGTCGACCAGTTCCATGGCGAACGGCTCCAGTGGGTTTTCCAATTCCATGACGTGCCAGATATGGAAGCTGTAGACCCAGCCCACCGACACGTCGGACGGCGAAAACGGGAAGGCCAGATTGCCGGAAATGCACATGCGATTGGGAAAATCGTTGTGCAGGCAGCAATAGCGGGCCTTGGCCAGCATCACCCGGCTGGTTTCCTCGTCCTTGCCGATACAGTCAACTAGCAGGCCGAGCTCGTGCGCCTGCGTTTCTTTGACCGGTTCCAGCGCGCCCATCACCGCGTTCTTGCCGTAGACGCGGAAGGTCAGGCGGTAGTCCGATTCCGGGATGCCCAAACCGGCGGCGTCCTCGGCGACTTTTGCCGTGTTGGTGGCGATATAGGTATCCAATTCCTTGATCAATCCAGGGTCGCGGATACCGGCGATGAACATCGAACGAAAGCCCAGCTGCTTCACCCCTTCCAGCTTTACTGTATAGACCGGCGCCTTGCTCATCTTGCTGCCCGCAACCTTGACGGCGCGCGGATCGATCTGTTCGTAGGTTGACCCGGTGGTGTCCAACGTTCCCGAGGGCTCGACCAGGTGATAGGGGCTCGGGTTCTCGTACAGCGTATGGGCGGCGACGCGGATGCGCGGGCATTTCTTATCCGGATGCCCGGGCTCGACGATAAAATGATCGCTGCGCAGCCGGCCAATGACACAGTCCTGGCCGATCTTCGGTTCGACCACGGCGCCGCCGCATTCGATGATCTTGCCCAGGTGCCAGGCCAACGCCGGATCGGCGCCACGCATCATCGGAATGGCAGCGAAGATGGCGGCGTCGCTCGAGCGGCCGGCCAGAACCACCTGCGCACCGGCCTTCAGCGCGGCGTGATAGGGTTCAACCCCCATCATGGCAACGACCCGGTGGGTGTCGCGCACGTCCTGTTCGGTTAGTTCAGCGATGGGTCCCAGGGGTCGCACCTTACCGGCCCGCACCTTGGCCATCAGGTAGTCCTGCTCGACCTCCGAATTGATCAGCGCCATCTTGAAGTGCAGGCCCTTTTCGCGGGCGATCTCCTCGACCATCTCGCGGGTAAACTGCACGTGCGGCTTGCCGCCGCCGCCGCCGCAGCTGCCGATCAGCAGCGGGATGCCTTCCTTGACGGCGGCTTCGAGCATCAGCGCCATGTCGCGCTTGGCGCTCTGGCGGCTGGTGAAGGGTATACCGGCGCCCAGGTAGTAGGGGCCAGGGTCCATCGATCCGGCATCGCAGCCGATGAAGTCGAGCCCCTGTTCGACGCCTTTCCAGAAGGCCGTTTCCGAAAAGCCGTAGCCCAGGCAGCCGGTGGTAGCCATCATGGTGATTTCACTGGCAGCGGTCTGCGACCCGTCGGCAGGCTTGACACTTTCGAGCATGCTTCGTCTCCCTATGGCTTCCCGGAATGGCCGGGGTGCGGCGGCGTTCGCTTAGGAATCCCGCCCAATGGCTCGGCCGAGCAGCATATAGACCTTGCCCATGTCCGACGACAGGAACGTCGTTCCCAGTACACCGTCGCGATCGGTCTTGCGGGCCTCGCCGATCAGCCGGTCGAACTGCTCCATATAGCGGTTAACATAGCCACGGAAGTCGCCGTCCTCCTGGAAGCGGCGCTGGATGGCCGCCAGACGGCCGCGTTCACGGAAGCCCAACAGCTTGCGCACGAAGACGCTGCGCTCACCGTTGACGTAGCGCCGCCAGTCGTCTTCCGTCACCGCCGTTTCCATCAACCGGTTCATATCGACGCCCAGCGATTGCAATCGCTCGGCGATGAAAGCGGCGCGGCGCAAGAAATCGTCGGTGCCGGCTTCGTCTATCCGCAGCTTCAACGTTTCCGTCAAAGTTGTCGCCTGCATCGCCGCGGCGCGCAGGTCGCGGGTTTGCGCGTCGACCGAGCGAACGACCTCGCGGGCCCGCCCGGTGACATTTTCCGCCGCCGCAGCAAAGTCGCGGCTGCGTTCCTGCAAGGCGTGATCCCACAGTTTGAAGCTGGCCGTCGCCTGATCGGTAACGCCCAACATCTGGCGGCCACGTTCGGAGATGGCGGCCGCCACGGCGGCCAGCCCTGTCTCGGCTGCCTCGCGCGCCGAGTCCAGCTCCACCACCTGCCGGCGCAAGCTCTCTTCGGCGCGTGCCGCATCCTCGCCGATTCGTCCGGCGGTGTCGGACAATTCGTTCACCTGCCGGCGCACGGCATCACCCAGCTTGCCGATGTCTCCGGCGGCACCCTCCGCGGCCGCAGCAAGTTGTTGGGCGCTGGACATCAACGGTGCACTCGCCTTCTGCAAGCGTTCGGTAGCCTTTTCGCCCGTCGCCGATAGGCCTTCGGTTCGCTCGGCAAGAGTATCGGCGATGGCCCGCAGCTTTTCCGCCGCTCGGTCGCCGCCGATCGCCATATCGGTCATTCGCCGGCCAAGCAGGTCCTGCGACTGGTTGATGCCATCGGCCACCCGACCCGCTGTCGCTTCGACCTCGGCAACGCTGCGCCGGAAGACATCGGCCGCCGCCTCGACCTCCCGCGCCGCCTGGTTCGATACGCCGGTGACCTCCTCGCCATGACGGCGCAGGGCACTCGTGATCATGCCGATCAGGGTGGCAGCCCGGTCGGCCCCGGCCGATACCTCGCCGGTGCGCTGGCGCAAGGCTTCGCCCACGCTGTCGACATGGGCGACCGCCGACTCCGAGGTCGCGAGCAGGCCGCTGGCCTGCCGCTGCAGAACCTCGGCCACGACGTTGATCTGCGCCACCGTTTCGCGCTGCGCCTGCGACAGATCGGCGACCCGGGCTTGCAGGGCTTCGCCCGTCTCGAGCAACCGAGCCGAAACCGCTGTCAGGGCGCCATCGATATGGCCGCTGGTATCCTTGAAGGTGGTGGTCAGCGAGCCCAAGCGATCCATGGCCTGATCGGCGGCTGCCAGGGAATGCGACGATTGCTCGCGCAGGCGAGCCGCGGTATCCCCGATCCGTTGCTGTGCCATCTGGGCAGCCAGGTCCATATCCTGCGTTCCGGCGTTCAGGTCGGCGCTCACCGCCACCAATCGACCGTGCGCCATGGATGCCGTCTCTTCAAGAATTCCGGCATGCGATTGCAGGGCTTCTCGCACTTTGTGCAGGCGCAGAGCAGCATCTGCGGCGGTTACGCTCAGTTGTTGCGCCCGGTCGGTGGCCCGTTGCCCGAGGACGTCGAAGGTGCTGCCGGTCCGCTCCGCCATCGTTTCCAGATCCCGGGCCTGACGGTGCAGTGCCTCGTTGACCAGTTCGATCAAGCGCGCCGCGCGTTGGGTGGTGCCGGATATGTCACGGCTGCGGTCGGCCAACGCGCTGCCCACCTGAGAGACATCGCCCACGGCCTGATCCGACGTTTCCTTCAAGCGGCTGGCCTGCTCGCGCAGCAGGTCTGCCATCGTGCGCACGTTGGCCGTAGCCGCATCCGAGTCGCGATGCATTTCCAACATGCGGGCATGCAGATTTTCAGCGGCGCTGCGCACATCGCCTTCGGCGCGGCGTGCCGTTTCCGACAGGCCGTCACCGCTGCGGCGTATGCTCTCGTTCGCGGTATTGGCCAATACCGCCGTCTGCTGGGCACTGACGCCGAGCGCGTCGACCTGGGAACGCAGCACGCCTGCAACCATATCGAGGTAGTGCCCGCCATCGGTGGCCACCGTCGTCACATCACGGCTAGCCGCCTGCAGTGTCTCGCCTAAGGCCGCGAGGCGGGCGGTGGTATCCTCGGCGCGGCTCGACAATTCGGCGATCCGCCCCGTCGCGTCGAGGGCAAGGGCCACCGTGCGCTCACCGGCACGCTCCATGGATGCCGTGCCGTCAGCCAACACACCATTGACCAAACCGATGCGGTGCGTCGCATTCTCGCTGGCGGCATCGACGGCACGCCCCTGCCCTGCCAAGCCGTCGCCGACACGCTGGACAGCGCTCACGGCCCGGTCCGAAACCTGGTTGAGCGCTAGGGCATCGTCGCGCAGCCGCTCGGCGGCCGCCTGAACGGCAACGATGGCCGCCCCAGAGGCCCTGTCGACCTCTTGTGCCCGGCCGTGCAGCGCTTCGGCCACCGCCTTGAGATCAGCCTCGGCGCGACGCGAGCTGTCGGCAACCGTGTCGGCGCCGCGGCGCAGTGCCTCGCCAGCCACGCCAGCCATGGCCGACGCCCGTTCCGTCCCGGTGCTCAAGGCTTCGATGTCATCGAGCAACTGGCGGCTCGAGTCCCGCAAGCGGTGGCTGCCGTCGGCCGCCATCGCCGCGATGTCGCGCCCGGCTATCAACAGGGCCTCGCCCAAAGCCTGTAACCGCGCCGCCGTTACTCCGGCACCATCCGTCAAGGTACCCAGCCGTACTGTCAAATCGTCGGCTATGGCCGCCGTTTGCGCACCGCTGCGTTCGACGGTCGCCAGTCCGGCGGCCAGCGCCTCGTCAACAGCGCGAATGCGAGCAACCCCCTCCTCGCCCGCCGTGTCGAGGCGACGGGCACCGCTGTGCAGCAGAGCAATCAAACCGCCGATGGCCTCGCGTCCACGATCCGCCGATTGGCGTACCGCTGTTGTCTCGCGATCCAGATGAGTTTCAGCCTCGCGCAGACGCTCGTCGGCTTCCGTCGCCGCCACCCGCAATTCCAGCGCGCGCTGGCCGATGGTTTCTCCGGCTGCAGCGAGTAAGGCCTCGCTGTGGACCTGAGCTTGTTCCAAACCCACGGTCTCGGCACGAACCACGCCGCCAGCCACCGTCAGCCGTTCGGCGGCGCGCGCCGACAACCGTTCGAGATTCTCGGCACCGTCGCGCAGTTCGGCGCCAAGCGCCGCGACACGGCCACTGGCCGCCTCACCACTGCCGGCCAGGTCGTCGAGGCGTTGGCGGAACTCGGTCGATAGTTCGCCCGTGCGCGCCGCCGCAACCTGGACAGCACCGAGCCCAGTGGACAGCGCCCGGGTCATGCCATCCACCCCGGCAATCCCCTGATCGCCA